>VFKK01000228.1 GCA_009885605.1 Cyclobacteriaceae bacterium
AAGATTTTTGTGAAAAACTCTGAGCTGGGAAAGGGAACGACTTTTCGTATCGCTCTTCATGGTAATCACGAGGGAGCGTCACAATTTATTACAGAGGGGATTTTGGAATATTGAAGGAGATAAGAGATACGAAATCGGAAACACAAAATACAAGGGTTAGGATAGCTGATAATCGGATATTTGAAATCAGACTTTTTTAAAATTCTTCCCGAGAAGTGAAGTGCCAGGTCCTTTTCTCTTGCGCTCGTATTTCCCATTCCGTATATCTTATTTCAAAATGGCTTTCCGCCATTTTTACCTACCTTTGCCCCCTGAAAATCATTACCCATGACATTGCAAGAAGAGATCCAGAAGCGTAGAACTTTTGCCATTATTGCCCACCCGGATGCTGGAAAGACCACTTTGACTGAGAAGCTTTTGCTTTTTGGCGGAGCCATCCAGACAGCCGGTGCGGTGAAATCCAATAAAATCGATACTGCCACTAAGTCTGACTGGATGGAAATCGAAAAGCAAAGAGGGATCTCTGTGGCGACTTCTGTGATGGGTTTTGAATACAAAGACATCAAGATAAACCTTCTTGATACGCCCGGTCACCAGGACTTTGCCGAGGATACATACCGTACTTTGACAGCAGTCGATTCAGTAATTATGGTGATTGACTGCGTAAAAGGTGTCGAGATCCAGACGGAGAAATTGATGGAAGTGTGTCGGATGCGGAATACTCCTGTGATCTGTTTTATCAACAAACTTGATCGAGAGGGTCGTGATCCCTATGAGTTGCTTGATGAGGTGGAGACTAAATTGGGTATTAATGTTCGTCCTCTTTCCTGGCCGATTGGTATGGGAAAAGGCTTCAAAGGAGTTTATAATCTCTACGATCAAAAACTGAATCTTTTTACTCCTTCCCAACGCAAATTAAAGGACGATCGTCAGGAATTTGAAAACCTCGAAGATCCTGAACTGGATAAATTGATTGGAATTAACAATGCGAATCAACTGAGAGAAGACGTCGATTTGATCGAAGGTGTTTATCCTGATTTTGATGTGAATGAATACCTCGAGGGAAAAATCGCCCCGGTATTTTTCGGTTCTGCTGTGAATAATTTCGGTGTAAATGAAATGCTGGACACCTTCATCAAGATCGCTCCGGCTCCTAAAAGTCGCAAAACTGAGGTGCGTGAAGTAATGCCGGATGAGTCAAAATTCTCAGGATTTATCTTCAAGATCCACGCAAACATGGATCCGAATCACCGAAACCGAATTGCCTTTTTGAGAATTTGCTCCGGAAAATTTGAGCGAAATAAACCCTACACTCATGTGGGTGGACCAAAGCCATTGCGCTTTTCCAACGTGACCCAATTCATGGCGCAGGATAAGGAAATCATCGATGAAGCCTTCCCCGGAGATATTGTGGGCTTGTACGATACCGGAAACCTGAAGATCGGCGACACCCTGACTGAAGGTGAAAACATGCAGTTTATCGGGATTCCAAGCTTCTCCCCTGAGATTTTCCGCGAGGTGATCAACAAGGATGCGATGAAAACCAAACAACTTGAAAAAGGCCTCAAGCAATTGATGGAAGAAGGAGTTGCCCAGCTTTTTACCTTCGACATGGGTTCCAGAAAAGTTGTCGGAACCGTCGGCCAACTTCAGTTTGAAGTGATCCAATTCCGACTGAAAAACGAATACAATGCTACTGCCGAGTTTGCAACGATGA
>VFKK01000326.1 GCA_009885605.1 Cyclobacteriaceae bacterium
GAAGAGGAAATTCTTGAAGAAGAAGAGGAGGATTTTGAGGATGATGGCACCGATTGGTTCGTCAAAAAAGAGGGGGACCTCATGATGAAGCATGAACAAGTTGAAGAAGAAGAATTTGACCTCTTCGATGTGCCCCAGATTAATCTTCTGGATGAAATAGCAGAGGAACCTGAATTGGTTGGGAAGAATTTTTCGGTGACCAAGCCTGTTGGAGAAAAGACGGCCGCCGAGGTAGAAAACCTGGATCCTTACGATCCTACACTGGATCTTCCAAAATACAAGTACCCGACGCTGGACTTGCTGAACGAATACGATGTACAGAAAGTAACCGTTTCCCGTCAGGAACTTGAAGAAAACAAGAACAAGATTGTTGAGACCCTTGTCAATTTCAAAATCGGAATTCAGGAGATCAAAGCGACTATCGGACCAACTGTAACGCTTTATGAAATCGTGCCGGATCCGGGAGTGAAAATCTCTAAAATCAAAAACCTTGAAGACGATATTGCCCTGAGTTTGGCGGCTTTGGGAATTCGTATTATTGCTCCAATCCCAGGAAAAGGAACTATCGGTATTGAAGTGCCAAATAAAAACCGTGAGCTCGTACCGGCAAGATCTGTTTTGGGAACAGAGAAATTCCTGAAGTCGGACAAGGATCTTCCGATCGTATTGGGTAAGACCATTTCCAATGAGGTCTTTGTGGCCGATTTGGCAAAAATGCCTCACCTGCTGATGGCAGGAGCAACGGGACAAGGAAAGTCCGTTGGTTTGAACATGATCCTGGCTTCTTTGATTTACAAGAAGCATCCATCGCAACTGAAGTTTGTCCTGGTCGATCCCAAAAAAGTGGAATTAACCCTCTTTAACAAGATCGAAAGACATTTTCTTGCGAAGCTTCCAGGCTCCGAAGAGGCCATTATTACAGATACCAAAAAGGTTATTCACACGCTGAATTCGCTCTGCATCGAGATGGACAATCGATACAATTTGCTGAAAGAAGCAGGTGCAAGAAACCTGAAAGAATACAATGCGAAGTTCATCGCCCGCAAACTAAACCCGGATAAAGGCCATTATTTCATGCCTTACATTGTCCTGGTTATTGATGAGTTGGCGGACTTGATGATGACTGCAGGGAAGGAAATAGAAACCCCGATTGCACGGCTTGCCCAGCTTGCCCGTGCCATTGGAATTCACCTGGTGGTGGCTACTCAGCGACCCTCGGTTAACGTAATCACAGGTACAATCAAAGCGAATTTTCCGGCAAGACTTTCTTTCAAAGTAACTTCGAAAATAGACAGTAGAACCATCCTAGACGCAGGAGGAGCAGATCAGCTGATCGGAATGGGTGATATGTTGCTTTCCCACGGATCTGAAATGACTCGGATCCAATGTGCATTTTTGGATACGCCTGAAGTTGAGGCTATCTGTGATTGGATTGGCGGACAGAAGGGATATTCTGATGCCTATTTGCTTCCTGAATTCGTCGGTGAAGATGGTGAGGGTTCGCTTTCAAGCGTGGATTTATCCGACAGAGATCCTCTTTTTGATGAGGCAGCAAGACTTATCGTAATGCATCAGCAAGGAAGCACATCGTTGATTCAGCGGAAATTGAAACTTGGCTACAACAGGGCAGGCCGAATAGTGGATCAGTTGGAAGCTGCCGGGATCGTCGGATCTTTCGAAGGATCAAAAGCTCGCGAGGTCCTTGTTCAGGATGAGGCCAGTTTGGAACGGTTATTGAATAGTCTGTAAAGGCTGCTCTGGAGTTCCGAGGGCTAACATTAAATGAAAAAATTAGCCCTGGTTTTTACCTTAGTTCTTACATTTTTGTACGTGGCGGATTCAGCTGCGCAAAAAGATCCCAAAGCCAAAGTAGTGCTGGATGGCATGAGCCAAAAATTCCAAAGCATGAAAGGCTTCACCGCCAACTTTGACTTTACTTATCAGGACGGAAGTGGATCCAGCGATCGCCAAACAGGTGATATCGCTGTGAAATGCAACCAGTACAGACTCAAACTTCCGGATCAGGAAATCTACAATAATGGAAAAACAGTCTGGACGTACATTCAGACTGATAGCTACAAAGAAGTCACTATCAATGACGTCTCCCAAATGGAAGGAGAATTGACTCCTTCAAACATCTTCCGCATGTATGAGACAGGATTCACTTACAAGCTTTTGGCTGATAAGACTTTTCAGGGAAAAGCCTCTCAAGTGGTGGAATTAGTCGCGGAAAAAGCGAATGCTCCTTTCCAGAAGGTCCGCTTGATGATTGATAAAACCACCAAGGATTTATTGGGTTGGGAAATGTTTGACGAACAAGGCGGCGTATTTTCTTACACGTTTAAAAATCTCAAAGCTCAGCCAAGTCTTCCCGACACCTATTTCGCTTTTGATGTGAAAATGCATCCCGGGATAGAAGTGATTGATTTGAGGTAGGATTATTACTTATGTTCGCTTTTTTCCAGTTGGCGAATTCGCCTTTATTAATTGGCTGGAA
>VFKK01000195.1 GCA_009885605.1 Cyclobacteriaceae bacterium
AAATCAACCAATTCCTTTCCATTAGGGAAAAGGCCAAGAATCTTTAGGTCTTCGTACTCTTCAAGAATCCCCTCAATTCCCTTTGCAAAAAGAGTGTGGTCATCGGCAAGGGCTATTCGGATCATGGTGGGTGGTGGATGAAATCTAAAGTAAATGCTAAAAATCAGATTGGCAACAGAAGTTTGATATCTGTTCCTTTTCCGACGACAGATGTCAGTTGGAATTCACCGCCGATGGTTTCCATCCGTTTTTTCAGATTCGTCATTCCGCTTCCTTTTGCCTGGATAGTTTGGTCAAAGCCATTCCCGTCATCAACAATCTCGATAACCTTACCTTTTCCATTCTGATAGATCTTGACTTCGATCTTTTCCGGAGCGGCGTGTTTGATGGCATTATTGAGACATTCCTGAGTGACCCGGATCAAGATCAGCTTTTGATCTTTGGTGAGAACTAATTCATCCAAACTATTTTCCAAAGAGGTCCCACAAAATCCGGTAGCTTGTATTTTTCCCAATTCCTGCTTGATGAAATCCGGCAATGAGACAGATTCCACCCAATCGATGTTTAGCGTTTTGGATAGTCCGCGTACTTCCTTGATGATTTGATTCAGGATTACTTTGCCTTCGGACTGTTTTTCGGGCTTAGCCGAACCGAAGTTTAACTTGGCCAATGAGAGCAATTGTCCGATGTTGTCGTGAAGCTCTCTGCCGATATGGGTAAGGGTTTCCTGCTGAATTTCATTTTCGATATTGAGCAAGGTCTTTTCATGCTCGATTTTGATTTGATCCAATTTTTGGCGGTTTTGAACTTGTCGCTGCCTATGTAATACCACCATCGAAATGATAAAAGTGGACATAATTATTACTAGAAAAGCACCTCCAAAAAAAATCAAAGCAATTTGGCTTTCCTGCTCACTCATTAGACAGTTCTTTTGTGTTGAAAAATCGGGTGTTTAGGACAATAGTGACTAAAAAAGAACACAATACCAATAACCATGTGATCATTGAAATCAGGTATAAAGATGCCATTAGATTCATGCTGATGCTGATAATATATTTAAAGGAAATTTCGAGTAAAAATTTAAGGGTATCGTTAAATAAAATCGCAGTTACCTGCCAAAACGAAAAGGCTTTTATCGGATTGATTTCCGAATATTCAGGATGGGAGATCAGCTCCATGAAATAAAGTCCACAAGCAATGATTACAGCAGAATCTCCCACAATAATAGAGTATGCTTGTTGCTCAAATAGTGATTCAATTCCCAGTACCTGAAATGCCACATATGAGAAAATAAACAACAGAGACAAACCCTTTACAATTCTCTTTTTGAGGGGACTGAATAAGTATTGATAGATCAGCGCTAAAAAGAGCAGTGAGGGAAGGTGTGAACCAAAGAAGTTATATACCCAAAGGTTGTGATTGTTTTCATGTGGGTAATTAAAAACCCCATAAAGCCATTTGTTAATTTCTAGAAATTCCACAGTAGCTGCTGCTAAATATTCATAAAATGCAGAGAGCATTATCAAACCAAAGGGGAGGTAAAATTCTGGCTTTCCTCTTTTATCTTTTTCTAAAAAAAAGAATAGGAACAAAGCCAGAATAAAAATCAATGTTAGGCATAAGAAGTACCAATTATTGATTCTAGACCATAAATCAAGCATGTCTATTGGTCAAATTAATATTGACATCTAGGAGGACATTTTACCCCATCGTTATCGTACTCCGCATCAGCCTGATCTACGGATTCAACGTCAATTGGCTTTCCGTTTGTGAGGTTTGCGGCCTTGAGCACAAGTGTGATACTTCCGCTGTAGTCATCGGGGTCATTTGGGTGCCACTTCTTGGCCAGGGATTCCGGGTATTCAGCAAGGTAAAATTTAATACCACCAGTTTTCCCATCTTGGTCGGCTTGATCCAGTATGTTTTGAAGGGTTTCCCGGTCGAAGAAAACCCATTCCGTTTGCTGGGTGACCTCACCTTTTGGGTTTTTGCCGGGTTTCCCCTGTCCAACTTCCTGTTTGTACTTCTTCTGCATTTCCTCGAAATCCTTCTTGCTGATTTTCATTTTGTAAAAGATGGTTTAAAATGTGAGATTAATTAAAAATTAAGTATCGCTTGAAAAGATAGGACTTTTCCCATGTATAGAAAAAAAAAGAGACGAGATTACTCCCGCCTCTTTCAGTAATTAAGAAAAAAGATCTTATTATTTTTTTGCTTCAGCAACCAAGGCAGCCTCGTGCTCCAATTCTTTCTTCATCAAGTCCACCACAATCGGTGTGGCGATGTAGATAGAAGAATAAGTACCCACACCAATACCAACAAACAGCGCGAAAGAGAAGCCTCTCAATACTTCGCCCCCAAAAAACAACAATACAATTACCACAATTAAGGTAGTGAAAGAGGTGATCAGGGTTCTGCTAAGGGTTTCATTGATTGCATCGTTGAATACTTTTAGCAATTTGTGCGTACCACGGTTGTGTATGTTTTCTCTGATACGGTCAAAGATGATTACCGTGTCATTGATGGAGTAACCGATAACGGTCAATATCGCAGCGATAAAAACCTGGTCAATCTCGAAATTGGCTCCGAACAAACTCGCAATCGCAAATGCTGCAACGACAAACAAGGTGTCGTGAATCAAGGCTACGATAGCAGCAAGTGAGAATCTCCAGTTTCTGAATCTCGCAAGGATGTACAAGAAGATGGCAATCAAAGCAACAATCATTGCTTCCAGGGAAGATGCTTTGATGTCATCTGCTACAGTAGCACCGACTTTGGACGATCCTGTGATTGCAAATTGATTAGCACCAATGTTTGCAGGATCTTCTGATAATGCAAAACCGGTAACAGTTGCGATTCCTTCTTTTACTTTGGCTTCAACTTCCTTGTTGGAGGCATCATCATCTTCGTTGATCAGATAAGAAGTTGTCACCTTCATGATGTTATTTCCTCCATAGGTTTTCACTTCCACGGATCCTTCAAATTCATTGTCCAATCCAACTTTCAAATCGGATGCAACTACAGGTTGATCAAAAGCAACAATGTAAGATCGTCCACCGGTGAAGTCTACACCGAATTTCAGTCCATTGACTACACCAATTGCAAGGCCGATAACAATAATACTTGTAGAAATTATGTAAGCGATTTTTCTTTTTCCCAAGAAATCTATGCTCATTGAGCTAAGACCATTTCTTGCAAAAGGTGTTTCGAAGCTCACAGAGCTTGCGTCACCTTTTTTAGCGGTCATCCAATATAAGATCACTCTTGTGATAAATACTGCTGTGAAGAAGGATGAAGCAATACCGATCATCAATACGATCGCAAAGCCTTTTACCGGTCCCTGACCAAGTGCAAACAAGATAGCACCGACAAGGAATGTGGTCACGTTACCATCCAAAATTGCACTGAATGCCCTTTCATAACCTGCATTGATCGCATTCAGAAGTCCCATTCCATTTCGAAGTTCTTCTCGGATACGCTCGAAAATCAAAACGTTTGCATCAATAGACATACCCATCGTCAATACGATACCTGCGATACCTGGCAAAGTCAAAGCTGTGGTCAGCTGAGCCAAAATTCCAAGGATAAAGAAGATGTTGAAGATAAGTGCTGCTGTAGCGATCAAACCACCTTTAGCATAGTAGGCGACCATGAATACAACCACGATCAGCAAACCTGCCACCATGGAGAAGATACCCTGACTTTGAGCTTCTTTACCCAAAGTTGGGCCGATTATGCTCTCTTCTACGATTTGTGTAGTCGCAGGAAGCGAACCTGATTTCAGGATATTTGCCAAATCCTGAGCTTCCAAAAGAGTGAAGTTTCCTGAAATCTCAGATTGACCTGTAGGGATTTCTCCGTTTACTACAGGAGCGGTGTAAACATAATCATCCAAAACTACAGCGATCCTTCTTCCTGTATTTTCAGAGGTAAGTTTTCTCCATTTTCTTGCACCTTCTGCATTCATTTGCATGGACACAGCAGGACGAGATGTTTGATCCAAAGTCTGACGAGCGTCAGTCACTACATCACCTTCCAAGGGAGCCTGATCAGATCCTCTGGTAGTTTTGATTGCGTAAAGTTCAAGAATTTCAGCTCCGTCCTCAGCTTTCACCGGTTTAACACCCCAAAGCAATTTAATTTCTTTAGGTAAAAATGCTTTGTAATCCTCCCTGTTGAGGATCTTGTTGATGGCCAACGTATCCTTTACATCGTAAGCTAAACCGTAATCTGATCTGATCAGAGAGAAGATAGGCGAAGTTCCAGCATTTGGATTGGTAGGATCAATCTGCTCCAGCTGCTTTTCAAGAGCATTTCTCAAAGAATCCTCCGAAGTAACTACTTCAGTTGAAGTAGTGTCAGCCGCCGCAGGAGTATTAGCTTGTTCAGCTAACCAAGCAGTGTTGATTGTTTCTAAAGAACTACCGATTTCATTAAGCTCGGCGACTTCCCAGAATTGAAGTTTGGCAACTCCTTGAAGCAGGTTTCTTACACGCTCCTGATTGTCTACTCCGGGTAGTTCGATCTGAATACGACCTGAACCCTGGATTCTCTGGATGTTTGGCTGTGAAGTACCGAATCTGTCAATACGTGTTCTCAGGATGTTAAATGTACGCTCGATAGCATTTTCAACTTCGGTATCGATGATGTCGAGAATTTCAGCATCGGAATTTTCCAATGAAATTCTTCCCCTGTTAGCTGCCGTAGCGAAAACTGTACTCAGGTTTTTGCCCGGATTGTTTTTCTGCCAGGAAGTGTAAAACAGGTTTACATACTTATTATTGGAAGTCTTGGCTAGTTCTTTTGCCTCTTCTACAGATTTGTTAAAGGCTTCGTCTTTTGGATTACCAGCCAGACCTTTGACAATCTCCACCGGAGAAACAGCCAACGTCACGTGCATCCCGCCCTGAAGGTCAAGACCAAGACCCAGTTCGGTTTCCTTTATTTCCTGGTAAGTAAAATCAGCCCCGAGGAAATTGTAAACCGGCTGTCTCCATACAGAGTCCAGGTACGTTCTTCTTTTGACAAAATCGACTTTGCCGCTTGCGTCAGTAGCATAAGCATCAGCTTTTTTCTGAACGTTGTTTGATACAAATGTGAATGACAGGTAGTACAGGCAGAGGACTGTAATAAGGACTGTCAAAAACACAATGACACCTTTGTTTTGCATAAGGGTTAAGTATTAGTAATTGATTGGTGAATACGATTAGAAGGCTAGGTCACAAATGTGATCAGCGATTTGGGTGAAGCAAAAATAATTGGGATTTAAGGTCCTTTGGTGGAAATGATTCGCTCAAACAGAATTTCTATGAGCTGGTTCGAGTAAAAAAATGAAAAGGTCTCGGGACTGAATATTCGGCTCTCGAAATGGAAAACCTTAGAAACGAAATAGAGTACGATGTGAGAAACTGAGACCACAAAAGGGACAACGGCATCTATTGCAACATCCAAAAATGTTTGGTTTTGATCATCTGAGACCGGATTTTGCAGATTTTCGATCTTGACAATATCAGTGTCAGGCAGGTATTCAAGGCTCGACACAAAAAGGCAAAGCAACATCGCAAGCATCAACGTGATGCGCTGCTGGAAGAGGTTACTTGTATGTTTCTGACTTTTCATGCGGCGCAAATATAGATATTATTTGAAATCAACCCATTTTTGGAAGGGTTTTTTCAAATGCTATTTAACAGATCTTGCTCTGAGATAGGTTCGGATCACATCAAGTGCTCTGTCAAAGTTGTGATTGTTGGGAATGATCAGATCAGCTTCGTTTTTGAATGGCTCGATATACTTCTCATAAGTAGGCATTACGTGCATCTCGTAGCGATAAAGCACATCGTCCAGATCATAACCCCGCTCCACTTTGTCCCGGATGATTCTTCTCTTGAGTTTGATATGATCTTTGGCATCCAGGAAGATCTTCAAATCCAATAAATCTGTCAATTCGGGATAATAAAGAACAAAGATCCCTTCTACCACTACTACGGGGGCAGAGGCAAAAGTCAACATTTTTGGCTTTTTCGAAGCGTTATTGAACGTGTATTCTTCTCTGTAAACGGTTTCGCCGGCTTGGATTTTTCGGATATCAGCAGCGTACTGCTCAAAGTCTATACTGAATGGCGTGTCAAAATTATGAACACCCTGAGAATCTACAGGCTGCATGTGCCTGGGCTTGTAGTAGTTGTCCTGAGAAATCAGACAAACTTCTCCGGGATCGAAGGAACTGAGCATCCGTTCCAGAAATAAGGTTTTTCCTGAGGCCGAACCTCCTGTGATCCCTACGATGAATGGTTTCTTCATGAGTCAAAGTTAAGGGAATTTTGGGCGTTAATCAGAATTTTCTATTGCTCAAAAACTCAATTAATGCCTTCACCGCCTTGCCACGATGGCTGATTTGATTTTTCTCCTTCAGGGTCAGTTCCGCAAAAGTCTGTGAAAATCCATCAGGTTTGAAAATCGGATCGTAACCAAAACCGCCGTCGCCAATTTTTTCTTCGATGATTTCTCCGGACGCGATTCCTTCGAAAGCATATTCATGTCCTTCGAAAATCAGCGCTATCACAGTTCGGAAGCGGGCTTTTCTCTCCGTTTTTCCTTCGAGATTCTTCAAAAGCAATTCGACATTCCGCTCGTCACTTCTGGGTTCGCCCGAATAGCGGCCGGAATAAACCCCCGGATCACCATTGAGACTTTCTACTTCCAACCCCGTGTCATCGGCAAAGCAATCCACCCCGTAATTTTCTTTCACAAATCGGGCTTTCTGAAAGGCATTGTGATGTAGGGTATCACCTGTTTCCGGAAGTTCTTCATTGCAACCAATTTCATTTAGGGAGACAATTTTGAAGTCTGAACCTAAAGCGGCTTTCACTTCTTCGATTTTATTGGCGTTGTTGGTGGCGAAGCAGATTTTCATGGGGGAAAGTTATTTATTTACTGGCAACCCAATTTTACTTTCTTCAAAATAATTGATAGAAATGTGAGGGATAGAATGACTTTTTTCCAAAACACAACATCTGTTCATTTTATTATACCCCTAAAAATGATGTGACGAATTGAGCAGTGCTTTTTGTTCTTTTGCTCCCTTTGTGGGTAATTAAATTCAATCCAGTATTTTCGTACACCATGAAAAAAATAACGATCTATTGCGGTTCTAAAAAAGGAAATTCCGGCGTCTATGAAGCAGGAGCAAGAGCCCTGGCTCAGGAGATGATCAAGCGCGATCATTCTCTTGTTTATGGAGCAGGACGAGTAGGTTTGATGGGTGTGATCGCTGACGAGATGCTGGCAGCAGGCATGGAAGTTTTGGGGATAATCCCGCAGAAACTCGTAGATCGGGAAGTAGCACATACCGGATGCACCGAACTGATCATTGTCGAAACTATGCGGGATCGTAAATGGCTGATGGCCGAGCGGGGAGATGGATTCATCGCCATGCCGGGAGGAATTGGAACACTTGAGGAACTCTTCGAAATCATGACCCTCAATCAGCTTCATTATATCCAAAAGCCTCTCGCTTTATACAATGTGAATGGATATTTTGACAAGCTGATCGATTTTTTGGATCATGCGATGGAGGAAGGATTTCTTTATCCCGAGCAGGAGGAAATGCTGATTATCTCCGACGATCCGGTTGATTTGTTGGATCAAATGGCAGCCTACCAAGCGAGAAGACCTGCGGATTGGTGAAAATGTCTGTTGACGGATGACTGATGAACGATGCTTCGAAAAGCTAAGCACAAATGATTGAAGCAAAATTTCAAAATAGTGGTTTTGTATACGAATGTCAAAGGTTCTCCATGACCTGGTTAATCGTACCTCGTAATTCGTCATTTTGATTTTTGATTGTTTCTCAAAAGAATAAGTTTTGTACTTTTGGCTATCAAATCAGACCCTGATGATTCAAAAGCTTTTCCCGCTTGACAAAAATTACATCCTTCGACACGCGCAGTCCGTGCTGGAAGAGGAAATGATCGACCGGATGGTTTTTGAATTGAAGCGATCTTATACTTTTTTATACAACCCGCTTCGTCTGATGGATCAGACATACGCTCAGGTTCTCGATACGTATGATTTTCCTAGGGAAAGAGCCCGCATGATTTACCGCCAACTTTGCGGAATCTACCGCTACAAGCATGGAGATAACCAACTGGAATTACTCTTTGACGGGAGAACCCACTTCGAAAAATTTCAGGAAGACTGGTCGGATGCGTTGGTCGGGTATGCTCAGGAACTGGGAATCCACGAGCAATACGTAAAAACCATGCTCAGAATGACGCTGCTTTTTGACACCGAAACTCGCGCTGAATGGGCCGAAAACCACTGCAAAGCTTTTATCAATCAGTACTTCGAACTGAAAGTTGTCAAGCGACAGGGTGAGTTGAGGCTAAAAGTGGGGTAATAAATGATCCGAAAATTCAGATCATTAAATCCAAAAATCTCACTTCGCAATTCACAAATCAAACAAGCTTCCACTTCCGGGAATCGGCTTGATTTTCAAATGATTGTAAGCCAATTCCGTGGCCATTCTCCCTCGGGAAGTTCGCTTCATATAGCCTTCCTGAATCAGAAAAGGCTCATAAACTTCCTCAATCGTTTCTGATTCTTCCCCACAAGCGGTCGCAATCGTGCTGAGTCCCACCGGTCCACCTTTGAACTTCTCGATGATGGTCAGCAAGATTTTGTTGTCCATTTCGTCCAGCCCGTTTTCATCTACATTAAGGGCATTGAGTGCAATTTTGGCGATTTCCAGCGTGATTGTTCCGTTGCCTTTTACCTCAGCAAAGTCCCGGGTTCGGCGAAGGAGATTATTGGCAATCCTCGGTGTTCCTCTGCTACGGCGAGCTATTTCATACGCCGCTACTTCGTCAATCGGTGTTTGCAAAATACCAGCGGAGCGGGTGACGATATCAGTTAGCAATTTGGCATCGTAATATTCCAATCGGGAATTGATCCCAAATCTTGCCCGAAGCGGAGATGTCAGCAAACCCGAGCGAGTAGTCGCTCCGATCAAGGTAAACGGACTAAGTGAAATCTGTACAGATCGGGCATTAGGGCCTGAGTCCAGCATGATGTCGATCCGGAAATCCTCCATCGCGGAATAGAGATATTCCTCAACAATTGGATTCAGACGATGGATTTCATCTATAAAAAGGACATCGCCTTCTTCCAGATTTGTCAGCAAACCCGCCAAATCAGAAGGTTTGTCCAAGACAGGACCAGATGTAATTTTGATCCCCGCCTGCAATTCGTTTGCGATGATATAACTCAGCGTGGTCTTGCCTAATCCAGGAGGTCCATGGAGGAGAACGTGATCCAGCGGTTCATTCCGGCCTTTCGCAGCCATTACAAACACACGCAGATTTTCCAAAATCTTGGCCTGTCCCGTAAAATCCTCAAAACTCAAGGGGCGCAATGCCTTCTCAAATTCCTTGTCTTTTGGGGTGAGGTTTTCTTCGTCTCCTTTCAGGTAATCTTCTCTCATATCAGTAGGGTGCTCCCACAAATATAGAAAAATACAGGTCCCCCCATCCGGATTTTTGAGCACGCATGTTTCAGATTAAACCGAAAAATAAGGGTTAAATTCGCGCAACAAATAATTGAATGATGACCTCAAACGCTCGAAAAAATATAATTTATTCTGCAGTTCTCCTGGTAGTGATCATGGCAGTTTACTTCTGGAGAAGCAATCAAGCCGGAGAAACTGTGTCTGAGGTAGTTGAGGTTACAACCGGAAAACTGACGTTGGCTGGTAAAACGATGGGTACGACTTATAATATTGTGTACCTGGATGAGGCGAATCGCGATTTTCAAACTTCTATCGATTCGCTTCTGGTGGTTTTTAATCAAAGCCTTTCTACCTACGTCCCCGATTCGGAATTGAGCAAATTCAATCTCGGTGACACAATTGATTTTAAATTGCCATATTTCTTACCGGTTTTGAAGGCATCAAAAGCAGTTTTTGAAAAAACTGGCGGAGCATTTGACCCGACAGTTGGACCTCTGGTCAATGTCTGGGGTTTTGGACCTGTCGGGGCTGAATTGAAAGACAGCACTGATATCAATCTCCTGCTAAAACTGGTCGGTTTTGATAAAATCGAGTTTGATGAACAGCAGCTTCGTAAAAAAATCCCTGGTATTTACCTCGATTTCAGCGCTATTGCCAAAGGCTATGGAGTTGATGTAGTTGGAGAATTTTTGATTGGAAAGGGAATTGAAAATTTCCTAATCGAAATTGGAGGTGAATTGGTAGCACGCGGAGTAAATGAAAAAGGCGAATTATGGAAAGTTGGTGTCAATCGTCCCGAGGAATCAGCCAATGCAAGTGAGTTAATCAGCATCATCGCACTGCAGGATCGAGGGATGGCTACTTCCGGAAACTACCGCAATTATTATGTTAAAGATTCGGTGAAAATCTCACATACCATTAATCCGGCAACCGGCTATCCGGTGAATCATAATTTGCTTAGCGCTACGGTTTTGGCAAAAGATTGTATGACAGCTGATGCCTACGCCACTGCACTGATGGTGATGGGAACAGAGAAAGCAATTGCCTTGGATATTGCCCTGAAAGAGATTGAAGTCTTCCTTGTATACAGTGATTCAATAGGAGGATTTAAGACCTATGCCAGCGAAACCCTGAAGCCATTCTTGTCCTTTGTCCAAGACTAGAATGGTAAATGCAACATTATTGAATTTCTAAATGCAACATTATTGAATTTTCTTACCTTTGCATGATTCTTTCTATACCCTTTTCTCCAAATGAGTTGAGAAGAGCTCATTCAGATCATGCAACTAAACTTTATCCTTCTTTTTCTTACTGCTTTTATTTCCGGGATGTTGGTGTTTTTCGCACCAAATTTCCGCGATAAGTATTTTAAGATGGTTCTTGTTTTTGCAGGTTCCTACCTCTTTTCGATCACAATCCTTCACATCATCCCGGAGCTTTTTGACAGTGGCTATAGCAGCAGCCGAATGGGACTTTACATTTTAATTGGTTTTTTGCTTCAGCAGTTGTTGGAGTTTTGTTCGAGCGGAGTAGAGCACGGTCATATTCATAAGCACCAATCCGAAACTTCCAAGGGAGTTTTTACCTTGATGCTGGGTCTTTTTATACATGCTTTTCTGGAGGGAACCCTACTTTCCCACGGAAGTGTGATTACCGGGGATGCTACTGACACAGGCCATATGCATAACAACAACACGATTTTGATGGGTATTATTCTCCACAAAGGGCCTGCAGCATTTGCTTTGGCGGCAGTACTTTCTGCCTCATTAAGCAAAAAGTGGACGTTGATTTTATTGACGATTTTTGCGCTTGCCTCCCCGATGGGAATGCTTTCCAGTGCGTTTCTTTTTGAGCAGGGAATTCTTCAGAAAGAGGGTGTCGGAATTCTCTACGGATTGGTGACCGGTGGATTTTTACATATTTCTACCACTATCTTTTTTGAGAGTAGTCCTCATCACAAATTCCAGATGAATAAGCTGATCGTTAGTTTTTTGGCGGCTGGTTTGGCGATGGCTTCAGAATATTTCATTTAAAGGAAAAATTACGTTTCTCTATTCGATATTTTCTAACCGCTCAATCAGTCGATTGCGGAAGATTATGGGGTGTTTTGGGGCAATTCCCAAAAAAGTTTGATTAATTCGTGGAAAACAGCTTGGTTTCTACAGCTTGCTATAAGTAGCTTCATACCCGGAACTCTTTTTACATCCTGATCCACAAACCCATGCCTTCCCAACCTGAAAAAATGAGAGCTTATTGGAGGAAAAATCTCCAGACTCTTTTGATCCTTTTGCTGATTTGGTTCATTGTTTCATTCGGATTCGGAATCCTTCTGGTGGAGCCTCTCAACGAATTCAGACTTGGAGGTTATAAGCTTGG
>VFKK01000231.1 GCA_009885605.1 Cyclobacteriaceae bacterium
GCGTTTGCAGACAGCTTCGTGATCTACCCCTTGCCGGAAAAGCATTTTGCCCTGCGGGAAAATGAGTTCATCGGCGTGCATCCCTTCCAACTCAATCGCCTGATCTCCTCGCCTTGGTTTCGCTACAAGGACAAACTCGTCCTGCTCCAATCGGTGAGTTTCGGCTCCAAAATTGAATTCAACGCCCATCGGCTTTTGCGAAGCATCGATCTTAACACCCTCTTGAGCAAGCTCCCAACGGAAGCTCAGGGAGGTCCGGACGATCAGTTCTACAGCTATGCAGATATGGTGGGCCGCTGCGAAAATCACAGCTATCTCCTCGCCAATGCCCAAAAACTCCTCGAACAATGTCAGTTTTCCTTCTACTTCCAGGCGGTCAAAAACCGGCGCGACATCTTGGGTTCGGACTGGGAAGACTTCGATTACCTGAGGCAGGAGACATTCAAAGGAGCGATCAATCGCTATCCAAAACTCAGTTCTGAGATCTCAGCCCGGATCGAAAAGGAACTCGAACTCATCCAACAGAAGTCATTCACCTCGTACTTTCTGATCAATTATGACATCGTGAGTTTTGCGCACCAGCAGAACTTCTACCACGTAGGTCGAGGATCCGGTGCCAACAGCGTCGTAGCCTATTGTCTTGGGATCACAGATGTGGATCCGATCGAACTTGACCTCTACTTTGAGCGATTTATCAACCTCTATCGGGAAAACCCGCCCGATTTCGACATTGATTTCTCCTGGAAAGACCGGGATGAGGTCACTGATTACATCTTTCGCAAGTACAATCAGGGCAAGCAAGAGCATGTCTGCCTCCTTGGTGCGCACAATACCTTTCAGTATAACTCCGTCCTGCGCGAACTTGGAAAAGTCTTTGGCCTTCCTAAATCGGATATTGAATCGCTGATCCACTACGCCGAAAAGCCCGGCTACGTACCAGATCAATACGGCAAACTCATCCTAAAATACAGCAGTGTGCTCAAGGATATGCCGTCGAATCTGACCATTCATGCCTGCGGAATACTGATCTCCCACAAGCCAATCCACTATTACACCGCGACGGAGGTGCCGCCGAAAGGCTTTCCTGTTTCCCACTTCGACATGCATGTGGCCGAGGATATCGGGCTGCATAAGTTTGATATCCTGAGTCAGCGCGGACTCGGTCATATCAAATCTGCCATAGAGACCATCTACCAGAATCAGGGAATCAAAGTCGATATCCGCCAAGTGGAGCAATTCAAGAAAGATCCGAAAATCAAGCAACACCTGCGCGATGGACACACGATCGGGGCATTTTACGTGGAGTCACCGGCGATGCGGATGCTTCTCGCTAAAATGAAAGCCGATGAATACCTGGAACTCGTGGCTGCCAGCTCAATCATCCGCCCGGGAGTCGCCCGATCAGGAATGATGCGGGAATACATCCTCCGGCACGTGGATCCGGAGCGGAGAAAACTGGCCCATCCAGTTCTCGCGGAGATCATGCCTGAGACCTACGGAATCATGGTCTATCAGGAAGATGTGATCAAAGTGGCGCATTATTTTGCCGGGCTGAGTCTGGGAGAAGCCGATGTGCTGCGAAGAGGCATGAGTGGAAAATCCCGCTCCAAAGATGAGTTTCAGAGGGTGAAGGATCGGTTTTTTGGCAATTGCAAGGAAATGGGTCGGGACGAAAAAGTCACTGCCGAAGTTTGGTATCAGATCGAAAGCTTCGCCGGATATTCTTTTGCCAAGGGACACTCTGCCTCCTTCGCGGTGGAGAGTTACCAAAGCCTGTACCTGAAAGCTTACTTTCCACTGGAATTCATGGTGGGTGTGATCAATAATTTCGGGGGATTTTATCATACTGAGTTCTACATCCACGAACTCAGAATGAACGGTGCCGACATTCAGGCTCCCCACATCAACGAAAGCGAATACCTCACCCGAATCACAGGAAAGACGGTTTACATGGGATTTATTCATCTGAAGTATCTGGAGAAAACCAGCATCGACAAAATCCTGAACGAACGAAGGAAGAATGGAGACTTTCTGGGTTTGGCAGACTTTGCCGCCCGAATGGACATCAGTCTGGAGCAATTACTGATTCTGATCCGGATCGGTTGCTTCCGGTCTACCGGAAAAACCCGGCAGGAATTACTCTGGGAAGCACATTTCATCCTGAACAAGCGGAAGGCCATTTCTGCACCGAATGATCTGTTTCGCCAGAGCACGAGAAAGCAACCGACTGTGCCCCAACTCGAAGAGATTGACATTCGCCAGGAAATCGTGGATCAGATCGACATCCTGGAGTTTCCGCTCGACTCTCCATTTCACCTGATCAAAGACCAGCGCATTCAGGGGATCAAAGCCAAAGATTTGAAAGGCTGTCTTGGCAAAACCGTACAGATCATCGCTTACCTCGTCACGGTAAAATACACGCGTACGATCAAAGGAGATGTGATGAACTTCGGAACTTTCATCGATCGGGAAGGCGACTGGATCGATACGGTTCACTTCCCTCCCGTGGTAAAAAAATATCCGTTCAAAGGCCGGGCGATCTACCTGATCGAGGGAAAAGTCACTGCCGAATTTGACTTCTACAGCATCGAGGTGAGTAAATGTGAGCGAATGGAATATTGGAACGCGGGAGAGTAATGAATTTAAAATGGAGAATGAGGCAATTGAAAATTATATGTAAAAATACGATAGCTGGATTCATATAATTGGCTACTTTTTTTGGGCAGAAATGCAACAACTAGAAGCTTCCCATCAGAAATAATTGATTTGAAAAAAATCCAGGTGAGAAAAATCAATTTTTAGACAAATTACGTTATCTTAGAAGACAAATTACCGATTCTAGCCATGGCAAAGAAAATCTCCAAAGTCAGCGAGCCTGCAGTTGCGGCCTATCAAAAAGCTCATTTGTCAGTTCAGGACATTCTACGGATGGGCGCAGACCAGCTGGATGAACCACTCTCCCGAGTGGATGCCTTCCGCAATGGCCTCGACAAAAGCTCCTTTGAAAGCTTCAAAGAGCTATCGGGACTAGATTACAATACGCTCGCCGATGCGCTGGGAGTCTCTGCCAAGACCCTGCAGCGCAAGGATGTTTTTGACACCGGCCAGTCGGAAAAGCTCTATGAGTTGGCAGAATTGTATGCACTTGGCACCAATTACTTTGGCAAGGAAGGCTTTCGCAGGTGGATGGAGCGTCCGCTTTTTTCTCTCAGGAATCGTAAGCCACTTGATTTGATTGATGTCTCAGAAGGCATTGACCTACTCAAAACCGAAATAATGCGACTACAGCACGGCATTGCTGTTTGACGCATATGAAAGTCTACCGGATAGCCTTAACACAATACTGTGACAGCAGCGGCGAAGGTGCCAAGTTGTATGGAGGAAGGTGGAATCTCCCCGGAAACCCGGCGATCTATGCGGGATCCAGTATTGCCGTTTCCTTGCTTGAAAGATTAACCATAGACCCCGAGTTGTTTTCCTCGGAGCGCCACATATTGTACTCAGTGATGGAAATTACTATTCCTGACCACTTGATTTTGATACCCAGCATGACGGATTTGCCTTTGAATTGGAATGAAATTCCTGCCATTCGTGTGGCACAGGAATATGGGGCAAGCTTGTTGAAATCAGGCATACTTTGCTTTGCTGTGCCGTCAGTTGTGGATCCCAGCTCTTTGAATTTTGTGATCAATCCCCTTTCTGAAAACTTCTCGCTAGTAGAGTCAAAAGTCTATCCTCTTGAGCTGGATAAGCGGATTATGAGGTGATTTATAGTCAAGAGTCATTTTTTCAGAAATAAATCGCCAATTCAATTTTTGTAAGTGGAAATTGAGGGAACTGAAAATAATATAACCTCTCTAAAAAATCAAAGTCAGAATTTTGAATAAATGAGAAACTTGAGTTTTAAGATTTACAAACGAATCAAGTCATTTCAGCGAATTCAAAACAATATCCTTAAACTCCACTTCTGCACCTTCTGCCTGAAGTGCGATTTGACCTTTTTGGGCGGTAGCACCAAAGCCATCATTGACCAAATCACCATTTAGCCAAACGGTAATCCTATCGGCTTCACATTTGATTTTCATGTGATTCCATTCGCCAAGCGGCTTTTCAGAGTTATCTGTCAGGTTTACGATTCGTCGTTCTTTTCCTTCCACGATTCCCCAATTTTCCTTTGGGCCCCGTCTTTTCTCCATTTCCTCCACCTGAATATCTTCCCGGATGCACCAGAAATCCCCTGCATTGCTGTGCATCATTTGTACTTCAATCGACTTGGGAAACATGTCATACAATGCCCTCGGCGTAGAAGCATGCACCAAAACTCCACAGTTCCCGGGTTTGCCGGCAAAGCGATAATTAAATTCCAGGGTATAGTTGTCGTAGGATTTCTCTGAGATCAGGTGCCCTCCAGGGGTTCCCAAACTGACCAAAAGCCCATCACGTACCATAAACGGGCGGCGCAAACTGCTGTCTTTTTCCAGTTCCGGAACATCCATATACCAGCCTTGAAGACTTTTGCCATCAAATAGAGATATTTGGGCAAAAAGAACAGATTGAAAACAACCAAGAAAGGCGACCAGCAGAAATGACTTTTTCACAAGGAATGGTTTAGTTAATTTCAAGCTAAGCAGATTTTGGGAAGATGTATCAATTCTTGAAAATCAAAGTTTCAAATCAGCTGCCCTGAGATCTGCATGCATCCAGCACTTCTGCTTTAAATAGCCTGTCATCCTTTAATACCTTGAAGAAATCCTCAAGAAATCCATTGACAAACTTGAGGTCCCTCTCCTCCACCGTTCCTACTAATAAATCCACATGCTTCATGATATTCGGTTCGGCAACTATAAACTCCTGACGAATAGCCTCCAACAACTGTGGGTCTCTGCAGTATCCCCGGTAAAGTCGGTCGGTCACTTTTTCAATTTCTATCTGATCACTGACCTGCGCATAGGGAGGATTGACCAATCCTGTCATGTCAAAATCATAGGCCAAGGGCACTACAGTTTTCTCATCCAATTGAAGTACGGTCTCATTGTGGCGGAAGAGATTTGACCAATCCGTGTTTCCGATCATCATTTGAAAAAAATCATGGCGAACAATTGCCGAATCCTGCATAAATGTGGCAGGTATCTTTTTATCATCAATAATATTTCCCCCAAACCGATCTGCAACCTCGTCATCGTCCTCAATCAAAAAGCCCATCATTTCAACAGTCTCCCCGCCTTTTTCATCTTCATTTTCAAGGGTAATCTTAATCAATCGGGTATCGAAGGTGTATTGACTGACTTCTTCAAAAAGTTGGTAGCATAAATACTCCCTCATGATGAAGCCATCCGCATTTTTTATCTTGTTGCAAGGGAGGACAATTTTCATGCTTTTATTTCCTTCGAAGACTGTCCCTTCTCCATCCTTCTTTTTGATTTTCATTCTCAAAGGTGGATAGTAACAGTTTTTCAATCGGAAATTGCCCCGGGTTCTCAGCTCTACATCAACCGAATCCCATTCTCCCTTCTCGTTCTTGTATTGAAGAAAAGAATCCATGAAGGTGGTATCATTTGTCTCAGACTTCATCTCTTTCACGGAGAATTTCATCTTGATCTCAATCGGATCAGTAGAACTAAACAAGGCGGATTTTTCCTGCCCATGTAGAGAGAACTGCAAGGCAGTAGTCACTAAAATCAAACAAAAGAACTTTTTCATTTTACCTCTGGATTAGTTTTTAAAAATCGGGTGAACCTCCACACTATCAATATCTAATTTATTCAAATTATTCATAAACCCTATGTTTGGAATTTCAATAGGCACTCTTCCTAATCAAATCGAAATGGGTCAAATGAATATCATCCAAGCCTTTTTGATCATAGGGGTTTTCCAATTGTTCCTGCACATTATACAAGGAAATTAAAATGAAGGTGGAAAACATCGAAAGAAAATAGAGCAGCCATGCACTATCAGTAAATGCTCCTTCTTGCAATTTTAAATAAACTGAAGGAGTGTAAATGATCGGGTAGATGTAAATGAATATCAGACAATATGCCCTCATTGAGGAAGGGGTGTTATGTGCTTTGACAGACATCGAATTCTCTATCCCCATATGTACATCCCTAAAAATCCTATTCAATTTCAATCGGGAGGAGGAATTAATAAACTCTGACTTATCAATTATAAAACTGTTCACTTTTTCTGCTTCATCTCTCACCTCTTCCAATGTCACGGATTGAGATGTTAAAAATCCAATCAACAATTTGGGAATTCTGACGATCAGGCTTCGGACATACGCTTTATCCTCAGGACTCAGCTTCTTGATTCTTTGAAATGAATGATCCATAGTGATTAATCCCGACCGGAAAAAGGAAAGAAATTCCAGTGCTTTTTCTCTTCTTTTAAATGCACTTCTAATCGTAAAAACTAAAAGAAAAACTATCGCAATACTGACAAAAGTCGGATCATAATTGTACGTAAAATCCATCAATAGCGTAAAATAAGTAGCAACTCCTGTGATCCCAAGAGCGACAAAAGTTCGGCAGTTGATTATCGAAAAGTACTTTTCCATGTATTTTAAACTAGAATAGTCACAGAGTAAAATTAAAATCAAGTCCTTTGATTCTCAGTGAAGTTAAAATATTTTCTATGCGAATAAAACTTTTATAAAGCCAAACAGCAGTAAAAAATCAAAAGTCCAAATTTTCTGAAAGACCGCAGAAAATTCTTCAAGCCAAAATAAACCAGAATTTAAAATCTACCTGACTCTCGCTTCCCAAATCCGTATGAAAAGCATGTGCGCCATTCGGCGGGCATGTTCTTTTGCGAAGTCGGCGGTTTCTCCCTCAAAATATCTGTCAATAGTGGAAAACCACAATTCCAGCCAATTACCAAAATGCACCTGCTCAATGCTATTGTCCACAGCTGTATCTACTTCCCGGTGAACCTGAATTGGATTGAATTTACCCGCTCCGGGCCCGGATTGCAGCAGGATCATTTCCCAAAAATCACTCAGATGGATCAAATGGGTATCCCAATCCTTTACCACCTCGTTGAAAATCGGTCCCAGAGTTTCATGAATCCGAATTTGGTCGTAGAATCTCCGAACCAAAAAATCCACTTCTTTGCGTGTAATGATATCCAACTTTTCCATGCTCAGTCTTTTAAAATAGGGGCTAAAACCTCTGATTTCCCATCGATGTCCGAAGGAACTGGCAATCCCAAAATTTGGCAGATAAGCGGGAAAATATGAATATTCTCAAACCGATCTATTTTGAAGCCTTCTTTGATCTCGGGTCCGTTGGCGTAAAAAATTCCATGCATTTCACGGTACTGCGGGCTGAAGCCGTGTTCACCAAAAACATTTGTTTTAAACATAGCTGAATTGTTTTGATATCTGAAAATACCTAGCTCATCCGCCAGGTAATATCCGAGTTCGGGCAAAATCAAAATGTCCCCGATCCGATCCGGAAACCGGGAAATATCTTTGTAGCTCTCTAAACTCGAGACATCCTCAATCTTAAAATTCCCCGGACGCTGTTTCAACATCTCGATCACTTCCGTTTTTTGGTCAGGCTTCGCCAAATGCAAATGCGCCAAAGCACCGTTATTGACCACACGGGCATCGATACCTTCAATCAGGTTATCCAAGTTGATCAGCTTTTCTTTTGGCACATCAGCCATGCCGTGGTCGGAAACGAGAATGATATTGATAGCAAGATCAAAACTTTTCAGTCCTTCAAACAAAGCTCCCAACTCGCGATCCAATTTTTCCAAACTAGCCCCAAGTTTCTCGTCATTATTGGGACCATATCGATGCCCAGTATTATCCATGTCTGAAAAATAAAGCGTAATCAGCCTTGGACGCTCTGTCTCCGGCAATTGGAGCCACTCAAAGACTTTAGCTACCCGGGTCAGATTCGGGACATTTCCATCGTAATCGTAATAATAACTCGGCCTCACTCCTTTAACAGGGGCCTCAGAACCAACAAAAAAGTAACTCGCTGCTTTCATTCCATTTTGCTCGGCCAGTACCCAAATCGGAGTGCCTCCATACCAATAGCCATCCTGAACAATATTCCTGTCACCCATCGTGTAGACTTGGTTTTTGAACGGCTCAAAAAAAGAATTATCCACCAATCCATGATGCTCAGGTTTCATTCCTGTTGCAATCGTGTAATGATTTGGAAAAGTTTTACTTGGAAAAGATGGAATCAGGCCATCTGCTGCCGTCCCATTTTCGATAAATCGAGAAAGATTTTCCGGTTTGAAGCGCTCCACATAATCATATCGGAATCCATCCAATGAAATTAAAATCACATAAGAAGGTTTGGTTTCCTGGCCATAGCCGGTGAAAACAATCCCCAAAAACAAAACAACAGCTATTAACCGTTTCATCAATCAGAATTTTACTAAAAATACCCCGGGATAAAGTGTAAATCAATCAAAAAAAACCATGTTTAAAACGAATGTTACAAAAGACCTCCGGAATTACCATTTCAAATCGGGTTTATCTTTTCTGCGAAAGGGATTTTACACAGCATCTAAATCCAGATGGGGTTTATCCATTTATTATTAAAAACCAGTATGGGGAATAAGCCTCAAAATCGGGTATTTTATCCCCCTCTTTTTTTCAAAAACCCTCAAATCTGAGCGTAATTGAGTTGGAATAAGAATTGAATTCTAATACCAAGTCTCCTCATCTAAACGGGATCAAAATAGTTGATTTTAATTTTCAGAACGAAATAACCCGCAACAAAAAAATCAAAACTTAAAGCTGGAAACAGCAAAAATTATGAAGACAAACAGACAAATTTTAGTTATTGCACTAATTGCATCACTTTCATTCGTTACGATTAGTTGTAAAACCAGTAACGCTGTAAAAGGCGCCGCTATCGGTGGAACTGTTGGCGGTGTGGCCGGAGGATTAATTTCCGGAGGCAACAATACTGCAACCGGAATTATCATCGGAGCAGCTATTGGCGGATCTGCAGGTGCGATCATCGGTAGAGAAATGGATAAGCAAGCTGAAGAACTGGAAAGAGAACTTGAAGCTGCTGAAGTTGAAAGAGTAGGTGAAGGTATCAAGGTAACTTTTGATTCAGGTCTGTTATTTGGAATCAACAAGTCAACGCTTAATCCGGCGGCAAAAGCGAATTTGGACAGTCTTGCTAAAACACTCAATAAGTACGAAGACACCAACATTGTGATTGACGGACATACTGATAACACAGGAACCGAAAAGCATAACATGGCTCTATCAATCGACCGCGCTAACACAGTGGAAAAATATCTTAGAAATCTTGGCGTAAATGCTTCAAGAATCACTACCAATGGTTTTGGCGAAACGCTTCCAGAAGTAAGTAATGATACTCCGGAAGGAAGAACTCAAAACAGAAGAGTAGAAATCGGAATCGTTGCAAATGAAAAAATGCAAGAGGAAGCAAAAAAAGGAAAATTAGAGGGTAAAAGACCTTAACTTTTCTTTCAATCAATACATCAAGAGGTGGCCAAATGGTCACCTCATTTTTTTTTTCTGGAATTTTGCTGAGTTAACTTCCGGGGTAACTGCTGATTTCAATAATTGAAATTGGAGAAAAGGACTGGGTTGGAAAAAATCTATGAAAGCTCAGGAAAAAAATAAAAAGATTGGGGCATTTTATTGGGTAAGCAACTTCTGATAATACTCCATCTTCTCTTTATTCCCAAGTGATCGATTAATCAGGTACAGATTTGAGATTATATTTTTACTGGTTCCGTATTTGAGAGCATTTTCAAAAGTTTCAGCAGCTTGGACTTCTTTTCTTTGTATCAATTGAACCATCCCGAGGTTGGAATAAGCATTGAATTTATCCTCCGCTCCTGCCTCTATCGCTTCCCGATAATATTTCTCAGCATCCGGATATTTCCTTTCTTTCATGAAAGCGATTGTACCTAAGTTTGTTAGAACCGTTGAATTCTTGGAGTCAGCTTCGTATGCTTTGAGAAATTTTGATTTTGCATTCAACGTATCACTGGATTCTAACAGTGCTTTTCCATAGGCTGCAAAAAATAAAGGGTATTTCTCTGATCCTCCAAATTCCTGAAAATCATTTTCACATTTCTTATACTGAACAATTGCCTCGGTAAAATTCTTCTGTTCGAACGCATCATTTCCAGCTTTCAAAGCAAGTAAGAATCCTGTTTCCTTAACGCTAATTCCACCTTCTGTTTGATATTTTTTCGCATTTTCCAGATTTCCCACTTTGGTATACAAAAAGGCCAGATTATGATTGATTTCAGGATCTTCTTTGAATTCAAGTGCCTTCTCAAACATTTGAATTGCGTTAAGATCTTCTCCCTTTCTGAGGTAAGTAAGGCCCAAATTTTTATAAGTAGGAAAAAATTCGGGTTTGGAAGTTTTCAAGCTATTGAGATAATACTCCTCCGCTTTTTCAAAATCTCCCTTTATAAAATAAATCATGGCAAGTTTAAACCAGCCGAACTGGGCTTTTGGGTTTTTCTTGATCGTCTCTTCAAGAATCGGGATCGCCCGGGCCGAGTCCCCCAAATTCAATAAAACTTCTGCCAAGGCATTGTTATATTGAGAAACTGAAGCATTTTTTCCCAGAATGAGATTCATTTGATCAAACTCTGAAACAGCTTCCTCAAAATAGGTTTTTGCAGAATCCGGCGAAACTTTATTTATCTCATTTCCTTTCAGCCGGAGCTCTTCGCCCAGCATGGCATGGGTTCTCCAACTTTTCGGGGCTGTTTCCACGCCTGATTTGGAAAGAGTCATATTGCTTTCCCAAACTTGCGACCTGTCAATTGTTTTCCAGGTAAATCCAAGAAAAACAGGTGCAAAAACAGCAACCATTACAATTGGTAGTTTTTGAATTTTACGGCTCTGTAACAGGACGAATAAGCCATAGACGATGAGAAAACAAAAAGCGAGAGATGGAATAAATAAAAATCTCTCCCCCAGATTAGAGCCAATTGTAAGGGAAGTAGTCAGGTTGGCGAAAATTGAAAAGCTCGCGAAGTAAAAAATAATTCCAAAGCTGAAAAGACTACGAGTTTTTAGCCCTTTGAAAGCTACATAGATCAGTCCGCCTATAATTATTAAACTTAGCCAAACAACCGGGTTTGAAAAAGTCTGAACTGAGATCTGACTGAAGGAATAATCCCAGGAAAGCGGATGAGGGAAAAACAACAACTTGATGTATTGCAGGTAAATAAAAAGATTGGTTGCTAATCTTTCACCACCATCCAAGCCATAGAGGACACTATTTATAATTGAATTATAACTAACTGAAACATCATCCAGGATAATCCCTCTGGCAGCCAAATACAAAGCTGTCGGAATTATAAATGGAATCGTTGCCATCACAGATTCCAAAAAAGTTTTTTTCTGAAAAAAATAAGCGATTAACCCCACCAGTGCTATCATGGGTAAACTTTCTTCTTTTGAAATCAGGGAAATGAAAAACAATAAGCCCACAAGCAGATTCTTGATACGGTCTAGTTTACCCTCATTTTTTATCCAGATTGAAATTGCCCATAAGGCAAAAATGGCAGCTAATAAAGAGTCGCGACTCTTCAC
>VFKK01000178.1 GCA_009885605.1 Cyclobacteriaceae bacterium
CGGTCTCGAAGACGGCGAGGATCCCATCCCCGAGCTCTTTGATTATTTTGCCTCTATATTTTTCAAAAATCTCTGTATGAGCAGCAAGATTTTTCTTCATCAGCTCGAACGCGGCATCTTCATTCCGGCCCATCAAGCGGGTATAGCCGACTATATCAGAAAAGTAGACAACAGATAATTTTCGATTTAATTCGAGGCCCATAAAAAGGATATGACTAACTCAAATGTGGAACTCCGATTAGGTTCTTCAAGCTATGAAATTTTGTGTTTGGATAAAAGTCCTTAAAAATTCAGAGGAATTTCGCGAAAAAATATTGATTCAGAATTCAAGTCAAGAGATTGACAGAAAATATTCTTTACTAAAAAAAGGAAGGTTTACGTTTTGGATGGATTGGAATTCGTACCTAAAGAATTTTAATAAAAGGTTTGTATTTGGAGATCAAAGCTTCATTTTCGGCTTCACCATTATCCGAATTTGAGCTGTTGAAAATCTCCGGCTTGATGCCTTTTTCTATCAAAATCGAAGCGGCCTGAACCATGATTGACTGAAGAAGTGCGGCTCCAATGACGGTTGAGGTGGCTCCGACTTTAGAAGTGATTCCCGGGATTGAAATGGAGGCATCACCGATTTCTCCGCAATTATCCAGGAAAAGATCTACTACCTGAAAAAGTTTCTTGTTTGAAGAATGGCGCGATACAGCACTTTGGCTATGTTCTAAATTTGTAAGACCAATTGTTTTTGCACCTTTTGAACGAACGTGCAAAGCAAGTTCGATGCTGACAGCATTTCTACCTGAATTGGATGCAATAATGAAAATATCGTTTTCAGTTATAGAAAAAGGCTTCATTATTTCAGCAGCGAATCCTTCTTTTCGCTCCATTTCTGTGCTTTTGGAAGCACTTTCATGAAGCATCAATGCCGGATCCAAAATCGGAATCACTCTTGCAAATCCTCCTGCACGATAGAAAATCTCCTCTGCAAGCATGTGGGAATGACCCGTTCCGCTGATGTAAATCCAACCACCTTTGCTCAGACTTTCAGCAATCCATTGAGCAGCTTGCAGGATTTCATTCTCCTGCTTAAAAGCTTTTGTAAGTTTTTCAAAAACCAGGTCTTTGTATTGGATGGAAACTTTGGGAGTCATGGCCTCAATTCAACAAGATCTCGTCTATGAAAATCCATCCTTTCGATCCTGCGCTCGGATGCCACTTAGGGAGTTTTGAGAGGGGGGAAATCTTGACTCTGATTTTTTCAATTGGATTCACTCCCAAGGAATATTCAAAAACTTCAGGACGGGATTCCAATGCTTTTTCTGACTGGATTGGAATTTGGTTAATTACGGACTTCCATTTTCCTTCAGAAAAAGTCCAAATCTCAATTTTCGCCGGAGGAAAAATATGGGAGCCTTCATTTAAGAAAAAACTCAAAGCAATTTCCTTCGGAGCTTTTTCTTTTTCGAACCCAATCTCCAAATCCAGTGGCTGATCCTGATACCCGAGCCATTCTCCGGAAGTATGATTAGTCTTTCCTTTTACCTGGTCAAAAAGAGTTACTCCTCCTTGAGCTTTGTACTTCTCGTTTGGTTGAGTTTTCAAGATAAACTCAGTAGGAATAATACTCGATTTCATCACCACTGCTTCCGCATTTTCACTGCTTTTCCAATCCGGGGCAAATGATTTAGCTTTAATTTTCTCTGTATTTTTCAACCAAATAGGTCCTTTGAAAACGGGACTGGAAATGCTGTCTGGGTCAGACCCGTCTAGCGTGTAACGGATTTCGGCGGTTTTGATAGGATGGGAGATGATCAGTTCGATGCTATCCTTAAAGAGAACCTTTTCCAGTTCAATTTTCGGTGAATTGAGCGCGTAAATCACTCCTCTGCCATCATATCCAAAATCAATTTTGGTTTTGGGTAGCGCCTTTTCCAGTTTTTCCTTTGTGGTATCATCCAATCCGCTTTGCCATAGGTAAAGTCGTTGAAGGTTATTTATTTTTGCTATATCCTCCATATTCTCAGCCTCCAGTTGATTTCCGGAAAGGGCGAGGCTCCTTAGGTTTTCCAGGGCGATCAAGTTTTTAATCTGTTTTGGATCGAAATCAGTGAAGTTGAGCTGAAGCTCTTCAAGGTTGGATAATTCTGAAAGAAATTTCAAGTCAACTCCGGCAAGAGGCATTTTATTGAGATTCAGTTTCACAATCTGTTTTTTCACTTTCTTAAAATCATTCAAGGAAGCAGGATCGAAAGCTGAAATCCCAAAATAGGAAACCACCAATGCGGGAGATTCCGGATAGATTGGCTGAACTTTTCGGAAGAAATTATTGAGTTCCTCCACATCATCGGGATCTGCCGGATCAAACGTGTATGCCTTTGCTGAATTGAATTTGAAAGAAGCAAGTTGGAAGAGTTCGCTTTTTGGATCAGCTTCTTCTACTTTCTGCTCAAAACTAGCCCCTGAAGCAACCCATTCCATCAAAATCTCGATTTCCTCATCCGTGAGTTGAGGTTTATTCTTGGGAGGCATATGCTTTTTATCATCGCCCGGAAGATTGATTCGCTGGATTAGCATTGAATTTTCGAAATCTTCCGCCACCACAAACGGGCCTGATTTCCCTCCTTTTTTCAGACCTTCAAGATGATCCATCCGAAGTTCGCCTTTGATTTTTCCTTCCTTGTGACAGCTTTGGCATTTTGCTTCAAGGATCGGCTGAACCATATCCCTGAAAATCTCAGCTTCTGACATAGCAACCAATTCTACTTCGTCAGATTTGATCGGAGCTAATAGGAAATCCTCTCCATGAGTCAGATTTGCGCCAAGATGTCCGGTGATAAAAATCCCCGCGACCAAAGCCAAAGTGAGTGGTTTGAGTGCCCGGAAAGATTTATCCCGCAGGAAATAAATAACGACAGATAAAACAAAAATCCCGATTCCAACCCACTGATGCCAGAAAAGTGCATCACCTTCGTATTCTTCCTGAGCCAGAATCAATCCGGCGACTACAGTCAATCCTGCAAAGTTGATTCCTGTCAAAAAGCTCAAATCACCGATTTCACGGATTTCTTTTTTATCCCGTATTCCCGGAATCCAAAAGAAAATCAGTCCTAAAAGCAATAAAACGATTGGGAAGTGGAGCAATAGCGGATGAGTGCGACCAACCAACTGAAGCCAATCCGGAAGAAGAATTCCCGATCCTGCAATTATGAAAATAAAGGCTAAACCCAACCATGCAAACAAGGCATTTTCCAGAAGGGAGATAATCTTACTGATCTTGAGCATACGGTAGGATTAAGCGATAAGGTCTTTAATCACTTTGCCGGAAACATCTGTAAGCCGATACCTTCTTCCAAGATGCTTGAAAGTTAATCTCTCGTGGTCTATTCCCATCAGGTTGAGGATGGTGGCCTGAAAGTCATGGACATGTACAGGATTTTCGACAATGTTGTATCCAAACTCATCTGTCTCGCCATAGACGATTCCAGGCTTCACTCCGCCTCCGGCCATCCATATAGAGAATGCTCGGGGATGGTGGTCCCGGCCATAGTTTTCCGGAAGGATTTTGCCCTGACAATAATTTGTCCTTCCAAATTCACCTCCCCAAATCACGAG
>VFKK01000313.1 GCA_009885605.1 Cyclobacteriaceae bacterium
AATACCAGTTTTAAAGAAATCTAAGCCAATTCACATGAAAATTTGAAGGGTTTTTGCTTTTTCAACCAACTAGCTAGAAAAGCACGATTCCATATCTTTCGCTTTCCACTTTTTTTCAAGCTCACTTCCGGATTACTCTAACTCCCTTTTACTTCCCCAAAAAGTAATAAATCATCAAAGTTACCAGACAAAGCACTGCAGAAAGAGACTTGGCATATTTCCACTCCTGAAGATTCAGAGGTCCGTTGGGATTCTCGACCGGGACTTTGGGAGGAAACTTCATACTCACCAAATACATCACCCCAAGATTGAGCAGAAACTCTATACCCCAGATGTGGATGAAATGGATATTTACCTCCAACAGAAAAGTAGTCAGCAGGTAAAAAGACAATCCTGTCACCAAACCAACTTTCGCACCCATTGCTGAAATTTGGGGGATAAAGAATCCAGCTATTAGTATTGAAGCAATGGGAATGAAGAATATCCCGTTGAGTTGCTGCATCAATTGATAGAGACCGTCCGGAGCATTAGCGACCATTGGAGCTATCAAAATCGCCAAGACCGCCAAAATCAACGAACTGACCTTACCCACTCTAACCAGAATTTCATCAGAAGCAGAAGGCTGAATGATTTTTTTGTAAAGATCCAGACTGAAAATAGTAGCAGCGGAATTCAAAACTGAATTGAAAGTACTGAGGACTGCTCCCAAAACTACTGCTGCAAAAAAGCCTATCAGACTCAATGGAAGTACTTTTTTGACCAAAACAGGATAAATAAAATCCTGATCCCCATAGTATTGTTCCCCGTAATAATAAAAAGCAATTACCCCCGGAAGGACGATGATTAAGGGGATCAAAATCTTGAATATACCTGTGTACAGGAGTCCTTTTTGGGCTTCAGCCATATTTTTGGCTCCCAAAGCTCGCTGGATAATCGTTTGATTCATCCCCCAGAAATAAATCTGGTTGATCATCAAGCCTGTAAAAAGTGTACTAAACGGCAATACGGAATCCTCCGCTCCTATCACATTGAATTTTTCAGGAACAGCCTGATACACCTTACTAAATCCTGAAATCAAATTCCCGTCCCCAATGTCCCAAAGGGCAAATACTGGAACCATTAATCCTCCTATCATCAGCCCGATTGCATTGATTGTGTCAGAAAATGCAACAGCTTTAAGTCCTCCCAAAATGGCATAAACAGAGCCGATTACACCGATCGTGATCACTGTCAACCAAATCCCTTCTGACTTGCTAATTTGAAAAACCTCAGAAACATTGAACAGACTTTCCAGATTAATCGCTCCTGTATAAAGCACAATCGGCAAAAGTGTGACAATAAAGGAAAGCATCAGCAAAAGAGACACAATGGTCTTGGTAGTCGCATCAAATCGAATTTCCAGATATTGAGGAATCGTTGACAAACCCAGCCTCAGGTAAATCGGCAAAAAGTACAACGCCGCTATCACCAAAGCTATCGCAGAGGTCACTTCCCACGCAATGATGATCATGCCGTTTTTGTAAGCCGATCCGTTCATTCCGATCAGGTGCTCAGTAGAAATATTGGTCAACAACATGGATCCCGCAATCACTCCCCCGGTCAAAGACCTTCCTCCTAAAAAATATCCATCCTTGGAGCTGAGGTTTTCTTTCCTCAATTTATACCAGGAGAAAAATGCAACAAACAGCGTGAATCCAACAAATGAAATGACGGTCAGCATGAGGTGAATTTTGGGTTAATGGAGGAAATGGGATGCCAAAAAATGAAAAAGGGGAAATCGAAACGTCCCCTTTTTCTTTATTTTTTTCTTTAAAATTTCAGCGTTGCCGGGAGATACTTGGCAACCAAATCCTCGTAATAAGGTCTCAATGCTTTGGAATCCGGCGGCACCGGCACTTTGGAATACAAGTCGTAAGGATTGAATTTATCTACCCATTTGAACATCTCTCTGTCATGATCATTGAGCAAATGTTCGTAGGAATTTTCCCTGTGCTGTGAATAAAAAGAGTGATATCGAATCATATAAAGTGCAGGTTCTGGCATGTAGTCCTTGACCATCTGATAGAGATATTCATCGTGACCCCAAGACATTTTGACTTGATTCAAGCCGCATTGATGCGAATAAACGCCGTATTTGGTATTGTACCGATCGTCTTTTGCATCCGGATTGGCATCGAAAAACTCGGGATAAACAATCGCATCTGAATGTTTGCAGCCAACCGGAAAAGTATCCCCGACAACTGCCCATTGAGGCTCACCAAACAAGCACAATACTTTGCCCAAATCATGTATAAACCCTGTCAGCACAAACCAGTCCGGATGACCATCAGCGCGAATGGCTTCCGAAGTCTGAAGCAAATGCTGCAATTGATCCAAATTAGTATCAGGATCTGAATCATCGATCAGCGTATTGAGGTAATCGACCGCTTCCCAAAATGGCATTTCCCTTTTTTGAAATTTCAAAAACTCATTTTCCTTCTCCAGTACAAAATCATAGGTCTGGTAGGTATGATTGAGTTTGTAAAACTGTCTGACAGTATCCACCCGCTCAGAATCGTGGTAATTGCGGTAATCGTCCTTTGCTTTTGCCTGCTTGTCTTTCGGTTCGGGATATCTCACCAGGAGGTCATCCTCCCATTCCTCAATGGACTGAAGCGGAGCAATTTCAGATTCTGAAAGCTTGGTTTTCATGGATTTGTAATTTTGAAATGAAATATAAAAACAAAATCTAAGATTTCTAACCAGTGAGATCAAGCGGATAGTTGTTTGAATTTCAACAAAAAAAGAGTCCCCATCTCCGAAGACTCTTCACAATTCATATTTTAACTTATCATTGATCAACTATTCCCTCTCAAAATCTCCATGGGAGGTTGGTTGATGATCTTCCGTCCGTTCAGCCAACCCAGCACTATGGTTAAGCTAGTGATTGCAACGTACAGAATTAAGGCTTCCAACCAGGCACCGCGGAATGTGAAATTGAATACAAATTCACTCAGCAACCAAGTCGCCATAAAAGAAAGAATCAGTCCGGAAAGAGAGGCCAAACTTCCGAGGAAGAAGTATTCAAGCGTGTTGATTTTACTCACGATTGCTGAACTGGCTCCCAAGGTTCGAAGCAAAATACTTTCCCGCATTCGCTGATATTTGCTGATAATCAGTGAACTGATCAAGACCAGAATTCCAGTTGCAATGCTGAAAAAGGCCATAAACTGGATTACAAAACTAATCTTGCCCAGGATTTCCTCCAACGCTGCCACGATAGTCCCCAAGTTGATAATGGAGATATTTGGAAACGTCCGTACGATCTCTGACTGTACATCTGCAGCTTCCCGGTCATCTTTGGTTTTGGTAATTAATACGTGGAATTTTGGTGCAGACTCCAAAACTCCCTCCGGAAACAAGACCAGAAAATTGGTCGAAACCTGATTGAATTTGACATCTCTTAAACTTCCTACATAGGTTTTGATTGGCCTGCCCTGCACGTTGAATTCAACCTCATCGCCCAGTTTGATCTTATTTCCTTCTGCAAATCCTTTCTCAAAAGAGACAAAAATACTGTCTCCTGCGCTTCCCAAAGGCCTTAATTTACCTTGTGTAAGCGTCTCTGAGGAAATAAGGGTATCGCGATAAGTAACTCTAAACTCCCTGTTATACAGCCATCTGGAATAGCGCTTTTCATCAGAAAGGTCTTCATTCTCCTTTTTATCAACCCCTTCAATAGAGTTCAAAAGCATAGTTACAATGGCAACCTCCTGCATGATTGGCAATCCGCGACCGGTGATTTTGCTTTTGACATTTTGCAATTGTGCTGTCTGAATATCAAACATCAGCATGTTTGGCTGATCCTTTTTGTCTGCAAACTTTGCTTCTTCAAGCAGTTGATTTTGTAGGAAAAAGAGCGTGCTGATCATCGCAGTACCCAATCCAATCGTCGCAATCAGGGAGACGGTTTGGTTATTTGGCCGATACAGATTGGCAAGGGATTGTCTCAAAGGATAAGCAAAACTGATCGGTAAAAATCGTCTTACCGTCCACATAATCAATTGACCAACACCCCAAAGCAAGCCAAAGGAAACAACCACAAATCCGGTAAAGCCGAAAGCTAATTTCCAATCTTTTAAAAGGTAAAAACTGAACCCCCAGATAAAGGCCAGAATTCCACCGATTACCAACCAGCGAAGCGGGTCTTTCATTAAAGTTGAATCCGCTGTCTCTGGTCTTAACGTCGCCATAGGGGATACATTTCTGACTTTCAACAACGGCAGTAAGGCAAACAAAATCGAAACGAACAATCCGGTAATTATCCCGAACAAAACCGAAATCCAGGAAATTCCGACATTCACTTCCACGGGAAGAAAATCAGCGAAAACA
>VFKK01000051.1 GCA_009885605.1 Cyclobacteriaceae bacterium
CTTCGGTCATCCCGCTGAGTTTGCTCTTCGCGCTTTCGATGATGTACATTTTCGGAGTCGATGCCAACCTGATGAGCTTGGGAGCAATTGACTTTGGAATTATCATCGATGGCGCAGTTATCATTGTCGAGTACATAGCTTTCCGTTTTACTCATTCACATAAACATTTTGAGGGGCTTTCTGCCAAAGAAAAGCAAGAGAATAAAGATTCTATCGCACTCAACGGAGCTTCAAAAATGATGCATTCGGCGATTTTTGGACAAATTATCATCATTATCGTCTTTATCCCGATTCTTTCACTTTCAGGGGTAGAGGGAAAAATGTTTCGCCCAATGGCTGAAGTATTCAGCTTTGCGCTGGTAGGAGCGATGATTTTGGGCTTGACTTATGTGCCGGTGGTTTCCGCAGTGTTCTTAAAAACAACCCCTCCCGGACCTCGTAACGTTTCTACGATTATCATCAACTGGCTGAATAAAATCTATGAACCTACCATCAAGTGGGCGCTGAATAACACCAAAATTGTACTTGCTTCCGCAGGCGGATTATTGGTGGGAACGGTCCTTCTTTTTGCCAGTATGGGATCTGAGTTTGTTCCAACTTTGGACGAAGGCGATTTTGTGATTCAGCCTTTTTTGAAAACAGGAACTACCCTTACCAACACTGTGGAAACGATGACCAAGATTGAGGAAATCCTGATGAAGTTTCCCGAGGTTAACCAAATTGTTACCAGAATTGGGGCTGCCGAAATCCCAACCGACCCAATGTCTATGGAGGAAGCCGATGTGATCGTGACCCTTCATCCCCCCTCAGAATGGACAACAGTAAAAACAAAAGATGAATTAGCAGATAAATTCAAGGAGGCACTCGAAGTTATTCCGGGACTTGATTTTGAATTCACGCAGCCTATTGAGATGCGATTTAATGAGTTGATTACAGGTGTCCGAGCCGATTTGGCGATCAAGGTTTTTGGTGAGGATTTGGAAGTTCTTTTGAAAACCGCAGAGCAAATTGAAGCAGCCATCCAAGGAGTAGAAGGCGCTGCGGATATCATCGTGGAGAAAGTAGATGGACTTCCTCAAATGAAAATTGAATACAATCGCAGCAAAATCGCGAATTACGGATTGAATATCGAAGACCTGAATCAGGTTGTGACCATGGGATTTGCAGGGCTTACAGCAGGGACAGTTTTCGAGGGGGAAAAGCAATTTGATCTGGTCGTTCGGTTTGATGAACAATACCGGAAGGACATTCGAAACCTCGAACAAGCTGCAATTCTACTGCCTTCCGGAGGAAGTGTACCGCTTTCTGAATTAGCCACGATCAGCTATACCAAAGGACCTGCTAAAATCTCCCGTGACAATACACAGCGAAGGATCGTGGTCGGTGTCAATGTGAGAGACAGAGATCTTCAATCCGTAGTGGACGATATCCAGGCGATAATTGCCACTAAGGTGAATGTACCGGAAGGCTATCGGGTAACCTATGGTGGTCAATTTGAAAACCTTCAGCAGGCGCGGGCAAGATTGATGATCGCAGTTCCGATTGCACTGGTATTGATTTTCGTGTTACTCTATTTTGCCTTTTCGTCTACCAGAGATGCTTTAATGATTTATTCCGCTATTCCGCTTTCTGCGATTGGCGGAGTCCTTTTGCTTTGGATGCGGGATATGCCTTTTAGTATTTCCGCAGGAGTTGGATTCATTGCGCTTTTTGGAATCGCAGTATTAAACGGAATTGTTTTGATCGAACATTTTAAATCTATGGAATCAAGATTTACTGATTTAAAAGAACTTGTGGTCATCGGTGCCAAAGAGAGGCTAAGACCAGTATTGCTGACTGCTTCAGCAGCAGCCTTGGGATTTTTGCCAATGGCGATTTCCGGTTCGGCAGGAGCGGAGGTCCAGCGACCTTTGGCTACCGTTGTCGTAGGGGGATTGATTTCAGCTACATTTTTGACCCTCATCGTATTGCCGGTCATGTATGTTCTGTTTAAATCAAAGGGAGGAAAATTAAAACTATCCGCTAAAAAAGCTGCTCTGAGTTTGTTGATGATTTTTAGTTTTATCTGGCTCGGATTTACGCAAGAAACCTCTAATCCATTGACGTTGACGGATGCACTTAACAGAGCTCAGGCCGAAAATCTGACTTTGAAAGCAGCAAACCAGGGACTGGAAGCCGCCAATGCAAGAATTGGTGCTGGATGGAATATTGATAAAACAGTTGTCTACTACGGATATGACAAAAATGATATAGCAGAAAACGGAGTTTACAACCGGGTCTGGGGAGCTAGTCAGAGATTCGCATTCCCCTCACTCTATGCCGCTCAGAAAAAGGTGTTTCAAGACGATGCCATCTTGATGCAGTCAGATTTGGAGCTTAAAATGAGGCAGGTAAACGCCGATGTAAGCAAGGCCTTTGTAACCTCTGTTTATTGGAGAGACTTAATAGAGCATTATAGTTTTCTTGATTCATTGTATGGAGATTTTTCCAATGCATCTAAAAGAAGATTTGAAACCGGAGAAAGTAATTATCTGGAGAAACTTACTGCATCTGCAAAACAGCGAGAAATAGGGCTTAAAAAAGAAGAGTCAACCCAGCAATATCAAATCGCTATCCAGCAATTGAAATGGTTGCTTAATTGGGAAGGGACCTTAACTCTGGCAGATGAAAGTGTTGATTTGAGCCTGATCACTCCAAGTGACTGGACTGCTCATCCCGGTGTTGTCTATTATGAGAATGCACTCCTGAAAGCTGGTCATCAGGTGCAGGTTGAAAAGAGAAAAAACCTTCCTGATATTCAACTGGATATATTCAGAGGGTCCAATCCGGGACCGGAAGCAAAGGTTTATCCCGGGTTTCAGGCAGGATTAGCTATTCCCTTGTTTTTCGGAGCTCAAAGATCACACGCTAAAGCGGCTGAGTTTGGGGTCCAAAAGTTAGAACTTGAAGGGGCTCAATATCAAAACCAACTTGAAAACAGATATCAGCAGCTATTATACCAGCTTGAGCAAAACCAAAAAGTTATTTCCTATTACAATGAAGAGGGGAAGACACTCTCCGAGCAATTGATGCAACAAGCGCAGCGATCGTTTCAGGAAGGGGAAATTGACTTTCTCCAGTTTGTTCAGCTCATCGAAAACTCCCGCGGCATCACCTTGCAATACATGCAAAGTCTGCACGCTTATCAACTCACAATTTTAGAAATCAACTATCTGATCAACTGATGGAAGCCAATACAACCAAAAAAATCTCAGGCTTACTTCTGCTAGCCTTGGGTCTCATCCTCACCAATTGCACGAGCAAAGAGGCAAATCCTTCCGAAGCTATAGAAGTGAGCGGAAGTCCGGTGACCGGCCTTGTTTTGACGCAAGCCCAATTTGAAACGATGAATATGGAGTGGGGAAGTCCTGTCATGGGAGAGTTTTCAGAAAACCTTAAAGTTCAGGGGATGATCAAAGTTCCTATTGAAGGCATGCAAACTATCTCTGCTTATTTTGGAGGGTATGTGAGTGGAATGAAGTTGCTCGAAGGTCAGGTGGTCCGCAAAGGTGAGGTTCTTTTCTACCTTGAAAATCCGGAATTCATCCGCTTGCAGCAAGATTATCTGGATGCAAAAAGTCAACTTGCTTACTTGAAAGCAGACTTCGATAGGCAGAAAACGCTTTTTGGCGAAAAGATTGCAGCTCAAAAAAATTACCTCAAAGCAGAAGCAGATTACCAAAGCACCCTGGCAAAAGCGGAAAGTCTGAAAAAGCAATTGTCAATGATCAATATTAACGTGGATGAACTCAAAGCAGAGTCGATCAGATCCCGTGTCCCCGTTTTTTCTCCAATTTCAGGATTTGTGGAAAGCATCCATGTTGTTACGGGAGCTTATTTACCGGCATCTGAAAAAGCCGTTTCTCTTATCAGCAAATCCCATTTACATGTCGAGCTGAGCGTTTTTGAAAAAGATGCAATCCGGATCAAGAAAGGCCAAAAGGTAAGTTTTTATTTACCGGATGCGCCGACAAAAAAATACATGGCAGTAGTCTTTGTAGTGGGCCAATCCATCAACGAGCAGAGATTTATCAATGTGCATGGAGAATTATTAGATGAAACTCAAGGGTCAGAATTGGTGCCGGGAATGTTCGTAGATGCGAATATTGAAATGGATCCTCAGCAAGGGTGGTCATTGCCTGCCACTTCGGTGATCGAAACTGAAGAGGGTTATTATGTATTGGTGCAAAAAAGTAAAACCGACAGCGGTTTTGACTTGGAAAAAGTCCTGGTGAAAGTAGGGCGTCAGACTGCTGACCGGGTCGAAATTCTGCCTGTAGATGGAATTACAGAATCGACAGTCATCCTGGTCAGGGGTGGGTTTAATCTGCTTTAGACAAATTTCATTTAGCTAATAAAATCCAGAAATAAGAAATGCAGTAACCCTTCACAATCATTAGGGGTCTTTTGAAAACTTAGATCCATAAGTTCTATCCAGGCAATTTTTATTTGA
>VFKK01000064.1 GCA_009885605.1 Cyclobacteriaceae bacterium
GAGCCTCCGCTAACCAAGATTCCGGAAGCTTCTGAAGGGAAACTCATCAGTTGCTTGCACCAGTTGACGACTTGCCTGTCCACATACATTGCAGAATGCTCTCCGATTGCAACGTTTGGATTCATCCCTGATGCTAATAAATCCGCCAGAACTCCCATTGGAGTTCCTGTTCCCTGGATCCAGGCAAAGAACCGGGGATGAACATTGCCCTTGTTGTAAGGGAATATAAATTGCTGAAAATCCGAATAAACTTCTTCCGGAGATTTCCCTTTCGCAGGGATTGATGAATCAAAGAAATCCTTCACCTCTTTCGGAATCGGTCTCCAAACAGGCTTTTCACGGATTTGCTGCCAATAGTCCATCAGATCGTCTATCATTTGATGTCCGAGCGCGCGCATTGCGTCCCAATCTTCAGGATCAAGTGTGAGGTCATTTGAGTGATTTGGAGTCATTTTTATTTTTTTCTGTAGGGATTAATCGCAAACTGTATAGTTCACCGACACCCTCGGGGTTAATATGTATTGCAGAAAGGGTGAGTTTATCCTCTCCTGAATTCAAGGTTATTTTTCCAAGGAGGGTTTTTTTCCAGGTTTGTTCAGGAGCCTCTTTCCTTGGAACGCGGTCGGTACTGGCAATACGGCCAGGTTCAAAAGGCTCATCCAAAGCTTTGGACAAAATGGAATTGGATGTCTGGAGTATCAGGGTTGCTCCGATTTGGGATTGATGGGCTGTGTATTCTATCCAAACTTCATAAACTCCCGCGTCTAGGACATCCAGACTCCAAGAGAGACTATCACTTTCTTTTTTCCAATTTTTAACCCAATCTTGGGCCCATCCATGTCCTTCGAAAAAGCTTAACTCCCCGAAAAGCTGGCTTTCGTAGGCGGGCAGAATAATTTGGTCAGATATTTTACTTATGGGAATTCTCCTTGTCATTGATATGTCCGAAGATATTTGTTGCCACCAATTTTTATAATCGCTTTCCATGGAAGAGACCAAGGCAGGATACGAAATGGCCAGGTTTTTTTTCTGCTCCGGATCGTTTTTCAGATCATATAATTCCAAACTCGAAGTAAGTAAAGAAAGCAGCAAAGAATCCTTTCTAAGAGCTCCCGGTCGGTCTTTGAGGACTTTGTCCAACTGCGCTACATGAGTGTAAATTGCTCTAGATGAAATCTCTTTTCCCTCAAACAGTGGAACCAAAGAAATTCCATCCAGTGTCTTTTGGCCAGTGTTTTCCACTCCCAAAAAATCCACGATCGTGGGAAATATATCAATATGGGCTGCAGGAGAAGAAATAAGTCCGGGAGTGATCTTGCCAGGCCACTTCCAAAAACTTGGCACCCTGACGCCTCCTTCGTGAACAGAGCCTTTTATTCCTTTCATGCCAACATTGAATCGCTGGCCATTTGGGCCATTATCAGTTAAAAAAATAACCAAGGTGTTTTCCGTCAAATCCAATTCCTCCAACAAATCCAAAACACGTCCAACATTCTCATCTACATTACTAACCATTCCATAAATCGATGCAAGCTCGTCATCCAATCCTGCCTCTTTATAGGGCAGGAAATACTTATCTGGAACCTGATGAGGACTGTGAGGGGTATTAATCGACATGTAAGCGAAAAAGGGGTGCTCCTTGTTTTCTGTGATAAAGTCCATGGTCTCATTGGTAAGGATATCCGGTAAATATCCCTCGAAAGGCAATTCCTCTCCGTTTTTTTCCAAATGAGTATCAAAATAATTAGACCAATGCCCGGCAGCAAAACCGGTAAATTCCTCGAATCCTTGGCTGAGGGGATGATTTGGGTGATGCTGTCCATTATGCCATTTTCCAAAAATCCCAGTGCTATAGCCTTGATCAAGTAACAGTTCCGCCAAGGTATATTCCTCCGAATCCATAGTTTCCAGACCATTGGAGACAGACACTACCCCAGTCCGTAAATGATAACGGCCCGTCAGCAAACTAGCCCGGGTAGGAGCGCAAAGCGGACTGACATAAAACCGTTCAAATCTTGCCGACTCTCTGGCCAGCTGGTCCAAATTGGGGGTTTTCACCCATTCATTTCCATGAATTCCTAAATCGCCATATCCTTGGTCATCTGTTAGAATTAGCAGAATATTTGGCTTCGTTGGCGTTTCGGCGGATTTGCAGGAAAAAAGAAAAACTAATCCGCCAGCCAAAAGAAAAGAGAAGATTCTTTTTAGGAGAAAGCTCATTTTTTAAAGATAAAGTAAACTGCCAAAATCAGAAAAATCGCTCCGATCAGGTGATTCAGTTTGAGAGTTTCTGTTTTGAAAGCTATCAGGGTGAAAATCATGAAAACGACTAAAGTGATCACTTCCTGGATGACTTTCAATTCTACAAGAGAAAAAGGGCCTCCATTTCCGGAGAAACCAATTTTGTTAGCGGGAACCTGAAACATGTATTCGAAAAGTGCGATTCCCCAGCTGATTAAGATAACTGAAACGATTCCCAGCTTGTTAAACCAGTTCCACTCGGCAAACTTCAAATGACCGTACCAAGCAAGCGTCATAAAACTATTGGAAAGGACAAGTAAACCGATGGTGAGGAGTGCTTTCATAGACGAGGATTTTAATTCTCGAATTTGCAAAAAAGGCAGATCACCTCAAGTAAGTTTTATGATACCGAATCTTAAAAAATCAACTTGATACATCTCGGAAAGATGACTTTTTGTAATTTTTATAAAGCCCAATTACTATCAAAATAATGGATGGCCAAAAAGTGAGACCTGCCATCATTCCAAAAATCACAGGATTTGGATTGGGGTCATCACCAAACCCAAGAGCCGCTAGACTAATAGTAACTATCAAAGGTCCGCTCCCAATTATTAAAAGAACTAATCCAACAATCAACAAGACATTCTTTTTAGTTTTAGGGTTCACCATGGTTAAATCGAAACAGGAAATCACGAAGTGTTGAATATTAAGGTAAAACAAAATATATCGGGGTAAAATAAAAAACGTATAAGCCCCTTATTCTCTTAAAAAATAATCTGACACATCTCTTCCGGCTTCCTGACCTAAACCTATAGGATTTTGAATTTCTTCAGATCTAAGTTTTCACGGAATATTTAGAAACATTGATTTTTTTGGAACTCAGCTTGTGCCTTCAGCAATTTGGGGTTTTCCAGTAAATGTGCTAGCGTTAGAGGCCTGTAGTTTTTCTTATATGCTTAATCAAATTCCCCCGTTTTCCCCACGCAAGGAAAAAACGCAACTCTGAAGGATGAATGGCTAATTTTTTTAAAACCCAGTCCAAAGGATATCCGGCTAATCGTTTGATCAACAGTTTTGGATTAAAGAACAACTCCTGCTGCAGTTTTTTATGAGCGAAAATTGCAGCCATTTCATACATTTTCGCTTTAAAAAGACTGTCATTCAGTTTATTGAAAAAAAATTCATGTTCAAAACTTGATTTCTTTTTATAGGAGTCTTTTCTTTCTCCGCTTAAGATCACCAAAACACCCGTACGGGTTGGGAAATGGAATTTGACACCTGAATTCCAGGCTCTGAAAAGCCATTCCTGTGACGGGGTAAAATAAAGGTCTTTCTCCATTTTCCACGGTCCGATTTGGTCCACAGTGCTCCTCTTGAAAAACCAGCAAGAAGCGACACTAAACACATTACTTGAAAAGTTTCCATTTGGATGAACACTCACCAGATGGGCCTCAAAATTTTCCTTAATGAGGTCTTCGTGTTTGACAGGCGGAATTTTTAGACCTGGGACTACCAGGAATTCTACCTTATTTATTTCCAGTTCAGAAATACAATTGGCGAGGTGTGAGGGAAAATACATATCATCCTGATTCAGGAAGGCAACGTATTGTCCCGTCGCCAGTGTTAATCCTACATTGTTGGGCTTGGCCTGTTGTCCGCTATTTTCTTCCAGATTGATAAACCTGATCCGGTCGTCCAGGAAGGAAGACACACACTCGGCAGTATCATCAGTGCAACAATCCCCAACCACGATTATTTCCCAATGTGAATAATCGGAATCCATCACACTCTGAATGGCAAATTTCAACAGATGGCTGCTGTTGTACGTGGCTATGATGATTGAAACCAGAGGATTTTCCAAGCGAATCATTTTAATCGATGCCTTCTAATCTATCGGCTACTTTCACCGCCAAATAGGGGATCAGGGTGTATTTACCCGTATTTACAGAATGGTAATTAGTGAAAGTTCTTATTCCTACTTCATGTCGCGTGTGGAGTTTACTTTCGTGTTTGTCCACATCTGTGTTGCCAAGGGCAAATATTACTCCGCCTACAGGACTAACGTCTTCCGGACTGAATTTCAAATTATCCAAAGCAGGAATTCGGTTTGATAACTCCTTGAAGCTCCTCAAAAAAATGTCATCCCGTTCAGAATCAGAATACATCTGATCCCATTCAGGCGGTCTGTCTTGTTCCGACCATCCCGTTCTTCCTATCGGGTACCAAGACATAAATGCCCCTTTTCCCTTGAAATTCACAGTGTCTCCAAAGGGACCCTGAACCATTGTGCAGGAAGGTAATTCATCCGATTTCAAGGGAATGAGGATCTTATTTCCAAATTTATATCGATGTGACCAGGAATTAATAGGCTCAATTCCCATGGTTCTGTCAATTTCAAGAAGTCCGTTCCAAGTAGAATTAACCACGTCCGTATACACTTCTTCCATTTTTATTTCTTCTCGGGTACTGCTGACTTTAAGTTTTGAGTCAATTTTCGAGACTGAATTAACTCTTGTATTGACCATCAAATTGATGGATGTAGTCGCCAGTAAGGCCGCTGTCAATTTTTCTGCGATGGTTCTGGGTTCTACGGAATATTCTGTCGTCGAGAAAACGTCATCGATATATTCAGGATTGACAATTCCATCAATCTTGGTTCGTGGCAGAAGCGAGGCATCGATAGTATCAAATAGGTCCAAGTACTTCTTTTTATAAAAAGTTTTGGCTTCGCCGTAGAAATCAATACACTTTTGGTAATGAGGCGCAAGTTCCTCGGCATTCATCAAGGATCCTTTATGAATGCAATAATTAAAAGGTGTTGAGATTACTTCTTCCGGATTTATCTCTACCCATCTTTTCAGGTTTGAAATGAAATGCAGTGCGCCGATAATCATTTCCCGGGAGGTGTGAAACTCCTTGTCCATCGCATAGATAAACCCCAGATGAATCTTTCCCTCATTCACAAAACTGGCTTTTTTAATTGGCTCTGAGTGTTCTTCGTAGAGGTCTACTTGGTACCCGCGCTGCGAAAGTTCTAATGCCAGGCATGCTCCTAAACCGCCTGCTCCTAAGACGGCGATTTTACGGTTGATTTTATTCAAATTAGGAAGATTTAATTTTTTGAAGGAAAAGTAGCAATTAACTGGTAATAAGTAGGAATTGGAAGCTTCCCAAAAATCTAAAAATTAGAGTAAGGCCTCAGCCGAAAACACATAATCCATTTGCTTGCAGGCTTTTGACTAATTAAAAAATATACTCTTCTTGATTCAAATAAAAATTTAATTAGCTTCTTCATTTAGGATTTTTAAGTCAGGAGAAAAATATTTTCAAATCTGACTAGAAAATGATCTGATACATCTCTTCCAGCTTGCTGACCTGAACCACCACGATTTTGAATTTCTTCAGATCTAGGCCTTTGACGGCATATTTGGAGACGATGATTTTTTTGAAACCAAGCTTTTCGGCCTCGGCGATTCGGTTTTCGATTCTCGATACGGCGCGTATTTCTCCGCCAAGTCCAACTTCACCCGCAAAGCAAATCTGCTCCGAAACAGGAGTATCCTCGTAGCTGGAAATCAGCGACGCACAAACCGCCAGATCCAATCCCGGATCATCTACGCGTAGTCCTCCAGCCACGTTCAGGAATACATCCTGCTGACCAAGTCGCATTCCTCCACGCTTCTCCAAAACTGCCAATAGCATATTCAATCGCTTTGCATCGTGTCCGGTGCTGCTTCGCTGAGGTGTACCGTAAGTTGCCGGGCTCACGAGTGATTGGATCTCGATCAGAAGTGGTCTGTTTCCTTCCATCATGGCTCCGATCGCGACTCCGTTCAGTACTTCCTCTCGTTGCGTAAGCAAAATCTCAGAAGGATTTGCGACAGGACGAAGACCTTCGGCCCGCATCTCGTAGATTCCAAGTTCGTGGGTAGATCCGAAACGGTTTTTGGAAGTGCGTAGGATTCGGTACGTCAGATGTCTATCACCCTCAAACTGCAGAACGGTGTCCACCATATGCTCCAGGACTTTCGGGCCGGCGATCGAACCGTCCTTTGTAATATGGCCAATCAGGAAAACCGGAACGCCCGTTTCCTTGGCAAATTTCATGAGTTCGGCGGTGCATTCCCTGACCTGTGAGACAGATCCGGCCGCCGATTCCACATATTGGCTATTCAGTGTCTGGATCGAATCGATGATCAAAAAATCAGGATTCAGGATTTCTATTTGTTGAAAAATCTGCTGGGTGTTGGTTTCGGAAAGCACATAGCAATCCTCATTTTTGGCGGACATCCTATCTGCCCGCATTTTGATTTGGGCTTCACTTTCCTCCCCCGATATGTAAAGAACCTTCTTTCCTCTAAGTGTCAAAGCAATCTGAAGCATGAGAGTAGATTTTCCGATTCCAGGTTCGCCTCCGATCAGAACCAGCGATCCCGGGACGATCCCTCCTCCCAAAACCCGGTCGAGTTCTGCATCTTTGGTTTCCCAGCGGGGTTGAAGATCATAGTTAACGTCTTGGATTTTTTGGGGTGTATTTGCTTTTTTGGTTGTGTTGGAACTTGGCTTCCAGCTTCCTTTGCCTGAATCTTCCTTTTGAACGATTTCTTCCACATAGGTATTCCATTCTCCGCAGGAGGAACATTTGCCCAGCCATTTCGGGCTTTGTGCTCCGCAGTTTTGACAGAAAAAGGTGGTTTTTACTTTAGCCATTCTTGAAATACGAGGGACAAATTACGAAATACGAGGAATAAGGATTTGGGAACCTCTTTCCCATTCCTCATTTTAAATTTTTAATGTGCTTCCAGCCAATCGTTACCGACTCCAACTTCCACTTCAAGCGGTACGGCTAATTTGATGGCATTGGTCATGAGTCCGGGAATGTTTGCTTTCAGGATTTCCACTTCATCCTTGTGCGCATCGAAGACCAATTCATCATGTACCTGGAGGATCATTTTGGACTTGAGGTTTTCCTTTTTCATCCAGTCGTGCACATGAATCATGGCAACTTTGATCAGATCGGCTGCGGATCCCTGAAGCGGCGCGTTGATTGCATTTCGCTCTGCGAAACCTCTCATGGTCTGATTTCGACTGTTGATATCACGCAGGTAGCGGCGACGTCCAAGGATCGTCTCGACAAATTCGTTTTTGCGTGCTTTTTCGATTGCTCCGTCCATGTATTGTTTCACTGCCGGAAACTCTTGAAAATAGGCATCGATGATTTCTTTTGCTTCTGTCCTTGGAATCCCGAGTCTCTGCGAAAGTCCGAATGCGGAGATACCGTAAATAATCCCAAAATTGGCTGTTTTCGCCTTTCTTCTCATATCACTCGTCACCTCTTCCAATGGAAGCTTGAAGATTTTTGCTGCGGTGGTGGAGTGGATATCCCGACCTGTTTTGAAAGCCTCGAGCATGGATTCATCGCCGGAGAAGGCGGCCATTATTCGAAGTTCGATTTGGGAGTAATCGGCAGAGAGTAGCACATGATTTTCATCTCTCGGCACAAATGCCTTTCGGATTTCTCTTCCTCGAGCAGTTCGGATTGGGATATTTTGAAGGTTTGGATTGACCGATGAAAGCCGTCCAGTTGCCGCGACGAACTGATTGTAGGTGGTATGAATTCTTCCGGTTTTTGGATTGATCATGGTAGGAAGCGCATCAACATACGTTGATTTCAGTTTTACCATTTGTCGGTAATCCAGAATTGCTTCTGCGATTGGATGCTCGATAGCAAGTTTGCTCAGGATTTCTTCGCCGGTTGCATACTGCCCGGTTTTAGTCTTTTTTGCTTTGGGATCAAGTTTCAGCTTTTCGAAAAGTACCTCGCCCAATTGCTTTGGTGAACCCAAATTAAATCTCACTCCTGCCAGTTCGTACACATGCTTTTCAATTTCCAGACTCTCCTTTTGCAAAAGAGTGGAAAGCTCCGCCAAACTGGAGGTATCAATCCGAACGCCTTCAAATTCCATTTCGGAAAGAACATTGATCAGCGGATTTTCGACTTCGTTGAATAGCTTCACCAGATTATTTTCTTTTAATATCGGGTCAAACTTTGCTTTAAGCTGGAGTGTGATATCGGCATCTTCCGAGGCGTAGGCGGTCACTTCGTCTTCCTCCACATCCCGCATATTTCCCTGATTTTTTCCCTTTTTCCCGATCAATTCCGTGATGGATACAGGTTTGTAATTCAGGTATTGCTGGGCCAGCCAATCCATCGAATGCTTCCCTTCAGGCTCGATGAGGTAGTGAGCAAGCATGGTATCGTAGAGTGTTCCTTTGATATCGATCCCGTAGTTCTTCAGGACTAAGAGATCGTATTTGATGTTTTGGCCTATTTTGACAATTCCCGGATTTTCAAAGAGAGGACGAAGGATTTCCAGGATTTCCTGAGTTTCTTTTCTGTCTTCGGGACAAGGAATGTAATAGGCTTCGCCCGTGATGTAGGCGAAAGAAATCCCAACCAAATCAGCTTGCATAGCGTCAAGTGAAGTCGTTTCGGTGTCGAAGCAGATTTCTTTTTGAAGTAAAAGATAGCTTAGCAATTCCTTGACAGCATCCTCACCTTTTATCTTATGATAATTGTGAATATTTGAAAGAATCGTTTCATAAACGGGCTCAGGCCCTACGTTCACGGTTTCCTCCTCAAATTCGGATTCCGCAACCGGGGCAGATGCTGCTGCAGGAGCTCCAAACAATCCCAGTTGTTCGGGTTTTTGGATCGTTGCTTTTTTGCTCGGCTCTTTAAAAATCCTGCTTGCCAAAGTTCGGAATTCAAGTTCGGAGAAAAGCGCCCGAAGCTTTTGCTCATCTATTCCGTCAATAATCAGTTCGCTGTGGACAAAGCCAATTGGAACGTCCGTTTTGATGGTAGCGAGTTCTTTGGAAAGAAGACCCTGCTGAGCAAAGTTTTCCACATTTTCCTTCTGCTTTCCTTTTAGCTTTTCTGTGTTTTGAAGGAGGCCCTCGACAGATCCAAATTCCTTTAAAAGTTTGGTAGCAGTTTTTTCGCCGATTCCCGGAATTCCGGGGATATTATCCACCGCATCACCCATCAAGCCGAGAATGTCCCGCACCTGATCCACATGCTCGATATCCCATCGGGCACAAACCTGCTTTGGCCCCATGACCTCTACACCGTTGCCCATGAAGGCTGGCTTGTACAAGAAAATATGGTCATCGACAATTTGACCGAAATCTTTATCAGGTGTCATCATGTACACGGTGAAGTCTTCCTTTTCAGCTTTCTTTGCCAAAGTACCGATGATATCGTCCGCTTCGAATCCATCCATTTCTAAAATTGGAATGTTAAAAGCCCTGACAATTTCTTTTACCCAAGGGATCGAAACCGTAATATCTTCTGGTTGGGAAAGCCGATTTGCTTTGTATGGTTCATATTGGATATGCCGGAAAGTTGGGGCAGAAGTGTCAAAAGCTACCCCAATATGGGTAGGTTTTTCCTTTTCTAGTACCTCAAGTAAGGTGTTGGTAAACCCCAACATGACTCCCGTGTTGAGGCCTTTAGAGTTGATACGAGGGTTCTTGCTGAAGGCAAAATGAGCCCTGTAAATCAGGGCCATGGCATCTAGTAAAAAAAGCTTATACGCTTGTTTTTGGGACATTTTGGGGAATTCTTTACGAGTTCGAAAGCATTAAAACAGGACTTCTAAGTTACAATTTTTCCGGTAGGAGTTGGAGAAGTTTCAAACTCGAGTCTGATTTTGATAGAGTTTGGCGGTGATTTTGGTTATATTAATATACACAACTTCAAAACCAATCATTCCATGAAAAAGCTACTTACAATTCTGGCATTATTCCTCAGTGTTCAAATGCTAAATGCTGCTCCCATTGAAACAAAGGGAAAAAACAACGACAAAACCGAACTAACAGAAGCTCAGAAGGCTCGAGTAACTGAAATGGAAAATAGGTTGGAAGAAATTAAAGGAATGGATTTTCAGTCTATGAGTAAGGATGAGACGAAAGATGTAAGAGAGGAAATGAAAGAAATGAAAGCCGAGGCAAGAGATATCGGAAACGGTGTTTACCTTTCAGTAGGTGCACTTATCTTAATTGTTCTCCTTTTGATTCTTCTTACCTAAGACAGAAAGTTTAATTTAACAAGAAAGGCTCCAACTGGAGCCTTTCTTGTTTTTTAACCATTTCATTTTTTGAATCTCATCAATTTGGTTTACTTTTCCTCGGGTAGACTATCCAAATATCTTTTGACCTGAAGGCCTCTCAGAAATATAATCACCAAAGGAATCAGCCAAAGTGTTTCATTGAAAATCAAATGAAAGCCTGTTCGCTTATTCCATCCCAAGTCAGGGAGAAATCCCAATGCAAACCAGATTGTAAGAATGATTTTGCCGGTGATGCCGGCTATGATCATGTAAACCCAGCTTACGGGATAAAAAGCACTCACGAATATTACTAATCCAACCACTATTCCAAAACTGCCATAATAAGAAGCGGGTAGTCCTTCAATAGATCCGTTTCCGATTGTCAGCCAATTAAGCAGAGCTGGTCCAAACCATTTGTATAATGCAGACCAAGCAATAGTGTACATGCCTGCGAGGAGTAGAAGACCTCTGAAATGCATTGGAAATATTGGAAATTCGGGTTTTTGATCCATGGATGGTTTGATTTTTTATTTCTTAATGAACACCTTGGTGCTCTTCAAGTTTGAGTATACTACAAAACTATCATATGGAAAGAAAAAATAGATTTCGCTCGGGACCTTTTATTGCAATTGGAGCGATATCCTGTCTGGCTTTGGGATTCACTTTTGGAAAAAGAGCAGGCGAAATCACGCCTCCTGCCATTGATGCTGCGGGAGATTTGATCGGATTGACTTTTTCCCCTGCGGAAAAAGACAGCATGATCAGCACGCTGAAAAATCAATTGGGAAATATTGAGACCTCCAGAAAAACCACGTTGGATAATTCCGTTGCTCCGGCTTTGATTTTCAATCCGCTGCCCATGGGCTTCCAACCCGATCAGGAGCAAAAAGCATTTGATTGGGGTATGAAAGGCCAGGTTACCCTGCCTGAAAAAGAATCAGATATCGCCTACATGCCGGTGCATGAGCTTGCGGTTTTGATCAAAAACAAGCAAATCACAAGCGAGCGCCTGACCAAAATCTACCTTGAACGTATCAAGACGTATTCCGATACGCTTCAGTGTTTGATTACGTTGATGGAAGATTCTGCTTTGGCAAAAGCCAAACTGATGGATCAGGAATTGGCAGCAGGAAAATACAGAGGACCACTTCATGGAATTCCTTACGGCATCAAGGACTTGCTTGCAGTCAAGGGCACCAAAACTACCTGGGGAGCTACTCCCTACAAAGATCAGGTGATCGACGAGACTGCTACTGTAGTGAATAAATTGAATGATGCAGGGGGAGTTTTGGTCGGGAAATTCACCCTCGGTGCACTTGCAATGGGCGATGTATGGTATGGAGGAGTAACTAAAAACCCCTGGAATCTCGAGCAAGGCGCAAGTGGATCTTCCGCAGGATCTGCTTCAGCTGTGAGTGCCGGCTTAGTACCTTTTGCAATCGGTACGGAAACGCTTGGTTCGATAGTATCTCCATCTACCCGAAATGGTGTAACAGGCCTGCGACCGACATATGGTCGGGTAAGTAAGCATGGCGCAATGGCCTTAAGCTGGTCCATGGACAAAATTGGACCGATTTCCAGATCTGCTCTTGACAACGGAATCGTGCTTTCAGTCATCAACGGTGCCGATGTAATGGACGCCAGTACAATCGCTGCAGCATTTAATTACTCTGTGAAAAATGATCCGAAGAAACTTAAAATAGGATATTTCAAGCCTTACTTCGAAGGTGACAGACCTACTCTTGCCAATGATAAAAAGGTCTTGGAAGTTCTCGAAAGTCAGGGTTTTGAACTGCATCCCCTGGAACTTAAAACTTCCGTACAAGCAGGTCCGATCGTGATGATGCTGATGGTGGAGGGAGCAGCTGCATTTGATGAATTGACAAGATTGGGATGGGACGATCAAATGGTAGCTCAGCATCGCAACGCCTGGCCAAATCTATTTCGGGCTGCCAGATTTATTCCTGCGGTGGAATACGTGCAGCTTAGCCGTCAGAGAAGCGTCCTGATCAAGGAAATGCATGAGCTGATGAAGGAATATGATGTGATTGTGACCCCTAGCTTTGGAGGAGCACAATTGCAGATTACAAACCTAACGGGACATCCTGCGTTGTGCCTGCCAAATGGTTTTGCTGCCAATGGAAGCCCCACCTCAATTACGCTTTTGGGAAATCTTTTCGAAGAAGAAAAGCTGGTGATGCTGGGTCATATGATCCAGCAAAACACAGATTGGCAGGCGAAAAGACCACCTATGTTTGACAAGTAAAAACTGGGACCTGAAAAAATAAGCTAAAATAAAAAAATCCCCAATCGGGGATTTTTTTATTTTACGGCCCCCATGATTTTCATGTTGTTGGGTTTGAGAAACCAGATTTTTTGAGTGCTCTCCACCGAGTAATGATCGAGTGTCAGGCTTTCAACATTGAAATATACCTCCCCGATCGTGGTGGAGGTATAAAACATGTTTTCTTCAACCAATTTTACCGTGATTCCGGTTGGCTTGTCATTATCGTAACGCACTGTGATTTTCTTCACTTTTCCTTTCTCTCTCGGTAAAAGTGTATGGGTGAGATAGCTGTTTTTCACTTGGGTGTCGTAAGACTGAACCAAAGAAGGCTTATTGATATCCGCCTGAAAGAAAATGTCTAATTCCTCTTTCCAGTCCTGCACTGAATAGACAACGTCCGATGTTTCTTCCTGATTTTGAACCCGGGAGATCTTCGAAACTTTTGCACCGTCTACTTTTGTGATTTCCTGTTCGATGTATCCCGCAAGGTCAAAGTAGGGAAGCTTTTCCATTTTTGCCTGAGGTGATGCTTCAGGCTTGGGGGTACAGGCGATGGCTGCCCAAAAGAGCAGCCCTGTAAATAGTATTAGTTGTATTCTCATTACTTTAAAAGAATCTCTCCGTTCATTTCAGCTGGTATTTCTACCCCCATTAAAGTGAGAATTGTGGGGGAAAGATCACCAAGTTTTCCATCTCTCACAGGAAGGAAGTCTTTTCCATCTATCATGATGAAAGGAACCAAGTTGGTTGTGTGAGCAGTATTTGGAGTTCCGTCTTCATTGATCATCATGTCGCTATTACCGTGATCGGCTATTACGATGATGGTATATCCATTTTCCAAAGCAGTGGTAACGACACTTTCTGCACATGCATCCACAGCTTCGCAAGCTTTGACGGCCGCTTCGAATATACCTGTATGACCGACCATGTCTGCATTTGCAAAGTTGAGAACAATGAAATCCGCGCTTTTTCTTTTCAATTCAGAATTGATCTTGGAAGCTATTTCAAAGGCACTCATTTCAGGTTTGAGATCATAGGTTGCCACTTTTGGAGAAGAACAGAGAAGTCTGGATTCTCCCTCAAATACTCTTTCTCTTCCTCCGGAAAAGAAAAAGGTTACGTGCGGATATTTCTCGGTTTCTGCGATTCTGATTTGCTTCTTGCCGGCTCTTTCAAGCACTTCCCCGAGCGTGTTATTCAGATTGTCTTTTTCAAAAAGGACCTGAACACCCAGGAAAGTCTCGTCGTAAGTGGTAAACGTAACGTAATCGAGGGCGAGTTTTTTCATGTTGAAATCCTCAAAATCTTTTTGAGTCAGCACCTGAGTAATCTCCCTGCCTCGGTCTGTTCGGAAGTTAAAACAGATGACCAAATCCCCTTCTTCGATGATTGCCAGTGGTCGGTTATTTGCACCGACATGGATGATAGGACGGATAAATTCATCCGTCACACTGTTTTCGTATGATTTGCGAATAGCAGTCAGGATATCTTTAGACTTTTCTCCCTCACCTTTAACCATCGCATCGTAAGCCAGCTTTACGCGTTCCCAGCGATTGTCACGATCCATCGCATAATATCTTCCCACGACTGAGGCAATTTGTCCTGCGGAATTTTTCAAATAATCCTGCAAATCGGTCAGATAGCCTAGCCCTCCTTTTGGATCTGTGTCTCGACCATCTGTGAAAGCGTGGATAAATACATCCTGCAAGCTATGATACTTGGCCGCGTCACAAAGGCCTTTGAGGTGATTGATATGAGAGTGCACTCCGCCGTCTGAAACCAGTCCGATAAAGTGAGTTTTCTTCTTGGCGGCTTTGGTTTTTGCAAATGCTGCAGCAAGGACAGGATGGGTGTTTAGTTCTCCCTTTTCGACTGCAAGATTGATTTTAACGAGGTCCTGGAATACAATTCTTCCTGCTCCGATATTCATATGGCCGACTTCAGAATTCCCCATTTGGCCTTCCGGTAATCCAACGGCAAGTCCTGATGCTTCTAGGGTAGCGTGGGGATATTTTTTATAAAGGCTGTCTACGAATGGAGTCTTTGCCTTGTCAATTGCAGAAACTGCAGGGTTGGTGGCGATGCCCCAGCCGTCCAAAATCATTAAAAGTACTTTCTTGTCCATGGTGCAAATATATTACTTTTCGATGCAAAGTAGGCGGAGAATCAATCCCTGACAAAACCTGTGAAACCGCACCTTATCAACGTATACAGCGGTTTTGTAATTTGTTTTTGGCTTAGTATTTGCCAAGTGAAGTTGATGTTATTATTGAAACTCACAATTTCTCTGCTGCTGATGCTAATCCTCCCATCGGGATCACCAGAAACTCCATTATCCATTGACCCTGTAATTTCAGCGATTGATAGTGGTTCAAGCAGTGATTTGGCCAGATATTTTGAGTCTAGTATTTCTTTAAATGTGGATGGACAACAGGGTGATTACTCTAAAAATCAGGCGGAACTTGTCATCAAAGATTTTTTCAGAAAGAATCCACCCATGGGATTTAATCTTGTTTTTCGAAGTGAAACCAACCCAAGCCTGAGTTCCTACATAGGTGATTATCAGTCTGATCAGGGTATTTTCAAAGTATTGATCAAGGTTTCCCAGCAAAACTCTACCTTGAAGATCTATAGTCTGGAGTTTGTTAAAGGCTAAACGATTTCTTTAAAAACCTCCTTTTACCTCCTCTGAATCCTTATTTTTGCGGCATGAGACCTGCCTACCTTACAGAAGAAGCCATAAGAAATTTTATTTCCGCTGGATTTAGCGAAGATATTGGTCCGGGTGATTATTCTTCACTGGCATCTATTCCGGAGGAAAAAACAGGAACCGCCAGGCTTCTGATAAAAGGAGATGGAATATTAGCCGGGTTAGAATTAGCAGAAAGAATTTTTAAAACTTTTGATCCAAGGCTTGAGGTGGAATTGCTTTTGGAGGATGGTGCCTGCGTAAAGGAAGGATATATTGGATTGAAAGTCTCCGGTTCGGCAGCATCGATTCTTTCCTCAGAGCGTCTTGTCCTTAATTGTATGCAGCGAATGAGCGGAATTGCTACACTTACCCACTTTTTGACGCAAAAAATCATTCATACCAAGGCTCGCCTGATGGATACCCGCAAGACTACGCCGAATTTCCGATTGATGGAAAAATGGGCAGTGCACATCGGTGGAGGAGTCAATCATCGCTTCGCACTTTATGATATGGTGATGCTCAAGGACAATCATGTGGATTTTGCCGGAGGAATCAGACCAGCAATCGAACGGACAAAAGCCTATCTGGAGGCGAATAATTTAAACCTGAAAATAGAGGTTGAAACCCGGAATTTGAAGGAAGTGGAAGAAGTGCTCGAAGTGGGCGGGATAGATTATATTATGCTTGACAATATGGACTATGCCACCATGAGAACGGCCGTAAAGATGATTGGAGGCCGATTCTCTACTGAAGCAAGCGGAGGAATCACCGAGGGAAATCTGGTAGAAGTAGCCGAATGCGGGGTAGATTTTATCTCAATGGGAGCCTTGACCCATTCAGTCAAAAGTATGGACATCAGTTTGAAAGCAATTTGATTATGAATAAGAAAGAATTCAGCGCATCATATCCACTTTTTCTTGATGAAATAACCAAGCATTATAAGTGCTGAAACGAACATTCCTGCAAGCACATAGAAATAGCCATATCGCCATCGAAGCTCGGGCATAAAATCAAAATTCATCCCATAAATTCCAGCAACGAAAGTAAGAGGGATAAAAATGGTTGAAATGATTGTCAGGACTTTCATCACATTATTCATGCGATTGGAAAGACTGTTCATGTAGAGGTCCAACACTCCTGAAGACATATCCCGGAAGACTTCCATGGTTTCTATGACCTGTATGGTATTGTCATATAAATCCCTGATAAATGGCTTGGTTTCCCTGGTAATGAATTGATCAGCATTTTTCTCAAAACTGCTTATAACTTCCCTGAGAGGATAAACTGAGCGGCGAAGGGCCAGAATTTGCCGCCGCTCCAGATATATTTTCTGAAGCACACTGGTGTCCGGTTCGTTCATTGCCAAAGCTTCAATCACTTCGATTTTTTCGCTTACAGTTTCCAAAACCAAAAAGTAATGATCCACTATCGAATCCATAAGAGAATAAAGTAAGTAATCTGCTCCCCTCTTTCTTATTGATCCTTTTCCAGTTGAGATTCGGGTTCGGACGAAGCTAAAAACATCTCCTGGTTTCTCCTGAAATGAAATCAAAACGTTTCCCTTGAGGATTAGACTTATTTGCTCTGCTTCAATCTGGGAATCTACTCCTTCACATTGAACCATTTGAAGTTCGGTGAATAAGTAATCATCAAAAATCTCCATTTTAGGCCGTTGCTCCACATTCAAAATATCCTCAATTGTGAGGCGATGTAACTCAAACATCGCTCCTATTTCCTCTAAAAGTTGCTCATCGTGTAGACCAATGATATCTACCCAAAGGACTCGATTTTTTTGACTTAGATGTTCAGAAAGATCTTCCAGAGAGCCGATTTCAAATTCCTCTGCCTCTTCGGCATTGTAGGAAATCAGATTGATTTTAACTGATTCTAGTTTTTTGGTCCCGGTGAAAACTGCCGAGCCAGGGGCCTGACCGATCTTGAAGCTTTTCTTTTTTCCCAGTAATCTCATGTTGGCTGAAGGATTTATGAAATATAAAACTTACCCGTCAGGATCACAATAAATCGTCGGTTTTCAAAAAATTCAAATTCCGCTTTAGTCCTGAAAACTTGGTTCGATTGACGGCGGATTTTTGGAATACCCGCTTGAATGTATCCTCAGTAATTTCCTCCCAATCAGCTTTTGAAAAGCCCATCAAATCGGGATGGGGATCAAACCGAGGTTCCTGATGCGGCTTCGAAAATCGATTCCATGGACATACATCCTGGCATATATCACAGCCAAAAGCCCAATTTTCCATTTTCCCCTTGAACTCAGAAGGAATGGCGTCTTTAAGTTCTATGGTCAGGTAAGAAATGCATTTGGATCCATCCACCACTCCGGCTTCGACAATAGCATCCGTCGGACATGCATCGATACATTTCGTACAAGTGCCGCAGTAATCCTTGATGATAAGCGAATCCGGCATCACTTCGAGATCAATGATCAACTCGGCTAAAAAGAAAAAACTCCCGATATCCCGATTCAATAAAAGACTGTTTTTTCCTATCCAGCCTATTCCTGCTTTTTGGGCCCACTGACGCTCCATCACGGGGGCAGAATCGACAAAGGCACGCCCGTTGATTTCCCCGATTTCGGTTCGGAGGATTTCTAAAAATGAGTTAAGTTTTTCACGGATTACGAGATGGTAATCTTCGCCGTAAGCGTATTTGGCAAGTTTGATTTCTTCATTTCCTTTGGGAAGTTCTTCCTTTGGAAAGTAATTATAGGCGAGGGAAACGACTGTTTTTGCTCCCTCCACGAGTTTGGTCGGGTCAAGTCGCTTATCGAAATGATTGGCCAGATAGGCCATTTCTCCCTGGTAATTTTGATTCAGCCAGGCCTCAAGCATCGGGGCTTCTTTTTCCAGGAAACCTGCTTTTGCAATTCCACAAAATTCAAATCCCAGAGTTTTCGCAGTGGATTTGATAATGGATGCATTTTTTTCGTGAGAGAGCATGGATTCTGGATTTCTTCAGGAAAAATATCAAAGAAATCCGGGAATCTCAGTGTCTTGGTTTATCCTGATACCATTGCTCTTCAAATGTTTCTTTGATTTCGATAGGTGCCGTCAACACAGAATATACCATCCATATCACCAACGCCGGACTGATCAGAAACATCAGCCATATTAAAGACAGGCTTAATTCAAATTGAATTGCTGTTACAAATAGGATCAGAAAGCCCGTTACCAAGCCCACTGAAGTCAGATAGTTATTCATCTTTTTCGTGAAATTGTTTCAGAGATTAAACTCGCAGACGCATTCACTTGTTACAAGCTCTATGAAAGGATTTCGATTCACTCAGTATGTGCCTCCACAGGACCCTGAGAAAAATACTTTTGAGAACTTGCTGAACATTTTTCTCCAACTCGTCACCATGACTGGGGGAGATGTGGCAGAGGCATTGAGCTGGCTGACCAATCTGGACAAGCGATACAACATGACCAATCCGAACTACGGGATTGGAGACTTTATCGAAGACCTGAAATCGAAAGGCTATCTCACCGAGGAAAACCAAAAAGGCGAATTCAAAATCACAGGAAAAGCAGAGCAAAACATTCGGAAAAGTGCTCTGGAGGAAATTTTCGGAAAGCTAAAAAAAGGAAAATCGGGGCAACATAAAACCACGCTTTCGGGTCAGGGAGATGAACGCGGCACCGACAGAAGAGCTTTTGAGTTTGGAGATAATCTCGATCAGATTGCCTTGACTGATTCCCTGAGGAATGCCCAGGCAAATCACGGCTTTTCAGGAGATTATTTGCTGACAGAGGACGATCTGGAAGTGATGGAAAACGAGGTTAGATCTCAGACTTCCACAGTCCTGATGATTGATATTTCCCACTCCATGATTTTGTACGGGGAGGACCGGATAACGCCAGCGAAGAAAGTGGCGATGGCACTTGCGGAACTGATCAAAACCCGCTATCCAAAAGACACGCTTGATATCATCGTCTTCGGAAATGATGCCTGGCAGATCGAAATCAAAGATTTGCCTTATTTACAGGTTGGACCGTATCATACTAATACGGTGGCCGGACTGGAACTTGCGATGGATTTGCTGCGAAGGAGAAAGAATCCGAATAAACAGATATTCATGATCACCGACGGAAAGCCGACTTGCCTTAAAGTTGGGATCAAGTATTATAAAAATGCCTTTGGTATCGATAGCAAGATCCTTGCGGAGACGTTGAAGCTAGCAGCTCAATGCCGAAAGCTGAAGATTCCTGTGACCACTTTTATGATTGCTTCAGATCCCTATTTGAAAGAATTTGTAAAAGAATTTACCAAAGTAAATAACGGAAATGCCTATTACTCCAGCCTGAAAGGCCTTGGAGACCTCATATTTGAAGACTACAGACGAAACCGAACCAAACGCTTTTAAGCATGGACTACAAAAAACTGACTGCTCACGAATTAGTACAAATAAAAACCCTTGGCCAACTCAAGGCCTCTGGTTACAAATCTAAATCCATCAAAGAAGAACTCAGAGACAATCTGATTACTAAAATCAAAGCAAAGGAAAATGTCTTCGAGGGCATTTGGGGCTTTGAGGACACTGTGATTCCTGATATTGAGCGAGCGATTCTTTCCCGACACAATATCAACCTCTTGGGTCTTCGGGGTCAGGCCAAAACCAGAATTGCACGATTGATGACTCATCTCCTGGATGAATATGTTCCGGTAATTGAAGGTTCTGAGTTGAACGATGATCCTTTGGCACCCCTGACTACTTACTCAAAAGAACTGATCGAAAGCAAAGGAGATCATACTCCCATTTCCTGGTGGCATCGGGCAGATCGCTATACCGAAAAGCTGGCAACACCAGATGTTTCTGTTGCAGATTTAATTGGTGACGTAGATCCAATTAAGGCAGCCACGATGAAACTGAGCTACAACGACGAGCGAGTGATTCATTATGGGTTAGTGCCAAGATCGCACCGGTCGATCTTTGTCATCAATGAATTGCCGGATTTGCAGGCCCGAATTCAGGTGGCGCTTTTCAACATTCTACAGGAGGGAGATATTCAGATCCGTGGTTTCAAACTCAGACTTCCGCTTGATATTCAGTTTGTATTTACTGCCAACCCGGAGGATTATACCAACCGAGGAAGCATCGTGACTCCGCTAAAAGATCGTATCGAAAGTCAGATCATCACGCATTATCCAAAGTCTATTGAGATAGGCCGGAGAATCACTGCGCAAGAAGCAAATCTGAAAGGAAAACCTTTGGAGAAAATTCATGTGCCGGAACTGATGAAAGACCTGGTAGAGCAGATTGCGATCGAGGCAAGAGGATCTGAGTTTGTGGATGAGAAAAGCGGCGTATCTGCCCGATTGACAATATCTGCGTACGAAAACTTGATTTCAGCTGCCGAAAGAAGGTTGTACATGAATGGAGAATCAAATACCGTGATCCGAATTGCCGACCTGATCGGAGTGATTCCGGCTATTACCGGAAAGGTGGAACTCGTCTATGAAGGGGAACAGGAAGGTGCAGGTTTAGTAGCGTATAACCTGATCGGAAAAGCAATCCGCACTCAGTTTGTTAATTATTTCCCGTCTCCCGAGCAGAAGAAAAAGGAAAAAGGAGAAAATCCTTACGCACTTCCTTTGGAGTGGTTTGGAGAAGGAAATGCGATAGATATTTTGGCCTCACAGTCAGACAAGACTTACAAAAGCATTCTTCACCAAGTACCCGGATTGGAAAAAGTGGTCACTTCGATGGTGAAAAACCTGCCCGAAAAAGAGAAGGAGTTCTTTATGGAATTTGCCCTTCATGGCTTGGCGGAATATTCTCAACTGAGCAAAAAACTACTTGACACCGGATTGCAATTTAAAGATCTCTTCAGCTCTATGTTTGACATGAAAGAAGAAGATGACTTTGAAGAGGATGATAATTAAAGGAGAGGCGAAAGCCTCTTTTTTTGTTAAATTGGATAATCAACAAATAAATAAGAGATGAATACAGCGGAGAAAAAACTAGATCTCATCAGATGGCTTGCGGAATTGAATGATTCTGAAGTTTTGGAGCAATTAGATCAAATTAAAAAAAGATCCATAGTTGAGAGATATCAAAAAACACTTCAACCAATGTCGTCTGAAGAATTAAGAGAAAGTTTAGCTGAATCTGAAGAAGATTATCGGAATGGACGAATAATTTCTCAGGAAGAATTAGAGAGAAGGATTAAAGAAGGGCGAATTTTATGAAAATCCAATGGTCTGAAAGAGCACTAAAAGATTTGGATCATGTTTTTCAATTTTATCTTGAGTTGGCTTCATTCGAGGTAGCTCAAAAAGTAACAGGCAAACTTGCCTCAAAAGTCAGAATTTTAGAATCCTATTCGGAATTAGGGGTAGTTGAAAAATTTGATGTAATCCTGCCTTTTGAGTATAGATCATTGATTGAGGGAGATTTCAAAATTATATACAGATTTATTCTAGAGGATAAAATGATACTAATTGCCAGAATTTTCGACACAAGAAGAGATCCCAAAAAGAAAATTATTTAATGTAGAATCACCAACAATATCCCCAACAGCGCTGGCAAACCCTGAACATAGAAGATTTTTTTGCTTGCAGTAAATGCCCCGTAAATCCCGGCAACGAGCACACAACTCAGAAAGAACAATGCCACATTATCTGCCCATACAGGATCTGAAATCAGCAAAGACCAAAACAATCCTGCCACCAAAAATCCATTGTACAATCCCTGATTTGCCGCAAGTGCCTTGGTTTTGGGAAAAAGCTCAGCTGGCATTTGACGAAAATTTTTTCGTCCGGTTGTCTCCCAGGCAAACATCTCGAACCATAAGAAATACAAGTGAAGTGCGGCTACCAAACCAATGATAAAGTGTGAGGCGAGTTCCATGATTTTGTTTTTATGGGATTTAATGATTTTTCAGTGATCAGTCTAAGTTTACAGTCTTCTACTCGGAAAACTGAAACTGGGTACTGACCACTTCAATTCTTACATTTACCAAATGTCCGAAATCAAACTTCCTGCTGCATTTGAAACCCAAATGATTTCCCTCTTGGGAGAGGAAGAATTCGAAAAATTTAAACAGGATATTGAAAAGCCTGCCCGAACTTCCATCCGGTTAAATGAGGCTAAAGGTTTTGTTCCCAATTGGGCAAAATCCCCGATTCCATGGTCTGGACAAGGATATTTTCTGGAGGAGCGACCGAGTTTCACCCTTGATCCTGCCATCCATGCCGGAGCATATTACGTGCAGGAAGCCTCCTCCATGTTTATCGAGCATATTCTGAAAAGTATTGATGCTCCCAAAGGAATTTACTTGGATTTGGCAGCCGCACCGGGAGGGAAAAGCACCTTGCTTTCTTCTTATTTAGGAAATGACGGATTGCTTGTAGCCAATGAAGTAATCCAGGCGAGAGCCCAAATTCTGAAAGAAAACAGTGTGAAATGGGGGCTTGGAAACATCGTCGTTACCAACAATGACCCGGATCATTTTGGACCGTTGGAAGGTTTTTTTGATCTGGTCTTGGTCGATGCTCCCTGCTCGGGCGAGGGGATGTTTCGCAAAGACCCGCAGGCGAGAGAAGAATGGTCTCCGGATCATGTGCAGCTTTGCTCCTCCCGCCAAAGGCGAATCATGGACCAGGCAGGCGGATTGGTCAAAGCGGATGGTTATCTGATTTATAGCACCTGCACTTTCAACGTTCTTGAAAACGAGGAAATGATCCGGTTTTTGACTTCAGAATTTTCATACGAACCTGTTCGAATTCCGCTCGATCCAAGCTGGGGAATCCGTGAGACTGAAGTGAGGACAGAAGAGGCAACATTCTATGGATATCGTTTTTTCCCACATTTGGTGGAAGGGGAAGGTTTTTTTATCACCGTCCTGAAGCGTCCCGATGACGCGTTTATTTTGGAACCTGGAAGAATCAAAGACTTCAAGCATCCCGTCTTAAAGTCAGTCGGTGACAGAGAATCTGCCGCAATGGATAATGAATTGTGGTTGGATGGCTCGGGAAAATATTACATGCTGAACGAATCATTCTTTAGAATAAACAGAGAATGGAGCCGATATTTTGAGCGGATAAGTCAGCATTTAAGTCTTCGCTATTTTGGAGTAGAGCTTGGCAAAAAGCAGAAAGATGATTGGATCCCGTCGCATGAATGGGCCTTATCCACTTTGCCAAAAAATGGGTTTACCACTCATGAACTTACCCTTGAGGAAGCATTGGATTTTTTGAGAAAAAACGAATTTGAATTACCCGGTCTTCCGATAGGTTGGGCTCTGATGACTTATCAAAATCTCCCATTGGGGTGGATCAAAAACCTCGGAAACAGAATCAATAATTATTATCCAAAAGAGTGGCGAATCAGGTTGAATTAAACCTAGAAATTCTATTCAGTGAACAGGGCAGTCGCTTGTTTTATTTAATAATGGATGGATGAACTATTTACCCGTCACTTGGCGATACCGTTCTTTTGTTCTTAAGGACAATACCGGAATTTCAAGTTTCAAATTTTAACTTTCATCTGCCAAAATCTTCTCCAACTAGTATCTTGGAGTTTCAATATTGCTATTTCTGATCATGAACCGACTTCTTCTTATTCTTATAATTTTCGTAGGTACCCAATTGCAAGCTCAGATTACTCCGAAGGCTATGACTTTTACCCGAGAGGATACCCTGAGAGGAAGTATCACTCCTGAGAGAGTTTGGTGGGATTTGCAGCAGTATCATTTGGAGGTTGAAGTAGATCCGGTGAACAAAACGATCTCCGGGATAAACACTGCGCGATATGAGGTAATTGGGGACCAGAACCGCTTTCAAATTGATTTGCAAGCTCCGATGATCTTGGAAAAAGCTTTGCAGAAAGGGAAAGAGATGAAGATCGAAAAAGTAGGAAGTGCTCATTTTATCACACTGACATCCCCTCAAAAAACCGGTGAAATTCATGAATTGGTCTTGCATTTTAGCGGGAGGCCTGTTGAAGCTGTGAGACCACCTTGGGATGGAGGGTTGACATGGAAACAAGACAGCAATGGCATGCCCTTTATTGCAAATTCAAACCAGGGAATAGGCTCCAGCATCTGGTGGCCAAACAAAGATCATCCTGCCGATGAACCGGATCAGGGAGTTTTGATTAGCGTGGAGGTTCCGGAAAACCTGATGAATGTCTCCAACGGAAGATTGCTACGAACAGAGCACAACAAAAAGAAGAGGACCAAAACCTACCATTGGGAGGTCAAAAACCCGATCAATAACTACGGCATCAACATCAACATTGGAGACTACGTCCATTTTGGAGAAAAGTATCTTGGCGAAAAAGGGGATCTCGACATGGACTATTACGTCTTGCGGGAGAATCTGCCAAAAGCCATCAAACAATTTGCCGAGGCTTCACGGATGATGCGCGCTTTTGAGCATTGGTTTGGCCCGTATCCTTTTTATGAAGATGGGTTCAAACTCGTCGAAGTGCCCTATCTCGGGATGGAGCATCAGAGCTCGGTGACTTACGGGAATGGTTATGAAAATGGCTATCTGGGGCGGGATTTGAGTGACTCAGGTTGGGGATTGAAGTTTGACTTTATCATCGTGCACGAGTCCGGACATGAGTGGTTTGCAAACAACATCACTAACAAGGATGTGGCGGACATGTGGGTTCACGAGGGATTTACCGCGTATTCTGAAAATCTTTTTCTCGATTATCACTTTGGTAAAGAAGCCAGTAGCGCCTATTTACTCGGCACAAGGAAGAATATCCAAAATGACAAACCGCTGATCGGACCCTACCATGTTAACAAAAATGGATCCTCGGACATGTATTACAAAGGTGCCAATCTCCTACATACCATTCGCCAGGTCATTAATGATGATGAGAAATGGCGACTGATTCTGAGGGGACTGAATTCCGAGTTCTATCATCAAACCGTCACCTCAGGAGACATCGAACAATACATCTCTTCCAAATCCGGATTTGATCTCGGTGCTGTTTTTGACCAATACCTACGTGATATCAGAATACCTGTTCTCAGCTATGCGGTGAAAGGGAAGACCCTGCAATACCGATGGGAAAATGTAGTTCCCAACTTTGCCATGCCAGTAAAAATCTCAGTAAATGGCACCGATCCGATCTGGATCACACCCTCCCAAAAATGGAACTCCCTGGAACTGGATAGTGAGAAATCTCAGATCAAAGTTGATCCTAATTTCTATGTGGGCACGCTAAATATCTCAGGTGATTGAGGAGTGGAATGAAAATTACAGTCGGAAAAAAACGAAAGATTGATAGGAAAACCTATCAGTAAGATTCATTTCGTGTGGCTAAAAAAAAATCGCCACATGTTTAAATACGAAAATTTCCCTAGCTAAATCCTTGGCAATTCCGAATCATTGAGCTTGGAATTTTAACTTTTCAAACTCCCTTAATCTTATATATTTTTCCGTCTGCTTTGGTCATCAGGTATAGTTGGCCAGTTTTGTCCTGACCAAATTTCAGGTCAACCCGGGGGCTGCCGCAAAGTTCTTCCAAGCCCATTTCCTTACCTTGGAATTTGATTCCCCAGGTTTCTACTTTGATATTTTTCCAATCACTTAGATCGGCCATCAAGAGTCTTCCGGAGGGCACGTCTCCAAAGAGGAACTTACCGGCATGTGGTCCTGACTTCACAAAATACCCTCCGATGATTGCAGCAATTTCATCATGGTCCAACTGGATCAGAGGAAATACAGAGCCAAGACTACTATCATCATCAGGAAGGGAAAATACCTTGGCCATATTGCCATAAGGATTGATGATGAAAGTCCCTTCCCGCACAGGCCAACCGTAGAATTTTCCAGGTTCGATTGCATTCAATTCTTCTACATTCTTGTGACCGATTTCTGTTGCGAGTAATCTTCCTTGCGGATCCCAGAAAACTCGGTTGGGATTTCGGAAACCATACGCATAAACTTCTCCCTGTTTTCCTGCTTTTCCGGCAAATGGATTGTCTGTTGGAATTCCATACTTCCCGTTTTTACTGTTATTCCCAGAAGGATCTATTCTCAAAATGCTGCTCCAGATATCCGCTCCCTGATGATCTGCGATAAAAGCATAGCCATTTTCGGCACTTCCGCCGTCACCTATCCCGATGAATAACTTTCCGTAGTCTGATTCTCCGGGTTTTGCAAAAGGGTTAAATGTGATTTCCTGCATTCCATGGATTTGGGTTACGAAATCAATTCGAAGAAGTTCCCGACTGGTTCCCTCGAAGGTTTTAGAAGTTGGATTATCAGTTTTCCACTCAGTCAGAACCCACTGAAGAGTTACTTTAATGCTGTCTGCATAGGCAAAGTCGGGTTTCTGAGCTTTTCCTTTTTCTGAATGGGCAGTGTAAAGCAGCCCGTTTTTCTGGAATTCAGGATGAAAAGCATAGCTGCCAAATCCTGTAGCCAGTCCCGGCTTGAACATTAGATCAGGTCGCAGGTCCCGCAGCAGAAAGTAGACCTGATGCTTCCCGTTTTTCAATTCATATAAGACGCCTCGCTGATCCTGCACAAAAGTGCGACCTGATACGGTTTCGCTTTCCAGTTTAGTGATTTTTGCCAGAGGAGGAACTGTGTCGGAAGGAGGGATTTGGGTGAGTAATTCCAGTTCCAGGCGAATACCTGAATCCGGAATCGGATCCGGAAGGGGATCATTCAGCCCTGTGGCGTCCCCTTCCTTAGGCACTTCTGAAAATGTATGCAGATAGCTTAGCAAAGCGTCAAAATCCTTTTCCTGAAGTTGAGGTGAAGCAGGCATGTAAGCCTTGAATTGTGCATAAAGCTCAGTAGCACGGACGTCACCTTTTTCGATCATTTCCTGCGGATTCTTGACAAATTCCCGAATCCATTGAGAATCAACCCTGCGTGTAAGACCGCTTAGGTTAGGGCCTATGGTGGCTTGCTGGAAGTTGTGGCAGGAGCTGCAATACTGATTGAAAATGGCTCTTCCGGCTACGATCTGTTCCGGATTTATGCTGATATCAGAGCCGTATTTTTCATTTTCACTTTGCTTGCAAGAAAAAACAAAAACAAATAGAAGGGGAAGTAGAAGTGCCGAATTTTTCATCGACACTAATTAGTTGCTTTTATCTGGAGAAGGCAAATTTTTCATCCAAATCCATTCAATTGACGATAGAAACAAACAGTAAAGAACCGAAAAACAAGGCTTTAAATAAAAGGAAGTTTTGTATGATTGATCAGGAAATCAATCCATCCTCTTTGGCATCCCAGGTCACCACTTCATCATCCAGATAGTGAGGATAGATCCTGCGATGTTGCTTTTTCACTTCTGTGATTAAAGCCTGACGGAAACCTTCCACATTTCCACCGCTTGCAGCAGCCATGAAGACAGGCTTGATTCCGTTTTTCTTTTCGTAAAAATCCGACAAGGCTTTAAAATCCACGTATCTCGTCTCGGCGAGTTCGATCTCTGTCATCTTCATGCTCTCCTCTTCGGAAGGCATCGTTTCGACCAGATCTATTTTGTTGAAAACCAGAAGGATGGGCTTGTCTCCTGCCTTGATATCATTCAATGTCTGGGTGACTACTGCGATATGGTCTTCGAAATGAGGATGAGAGATATCCACTACGTGAACCAGCAAATCTGCCTCGCGAATCTCATCCAAGGTGGATTTGAAAGACTCAATCAGGTGAGTTGGGAGTTTTCGGATAAAACCAACCGTGTCTGAGAGCAGAAAAGGCACATTTTCGAGCACCACTTTACGGACCGTTGAGTCAACGGTGGCGAATAATTTGTTTTCGGCGAGAATATCAGTCTTGGTGATCAGGTTCATCAGCGTGCTTTTCCCCACGTTGGTATATCCGACCAGGGCCACACGGACTACGCCTTTTCGGCTTTTCCGCTGGGTTTCACCTTGTATGTCAATTTCTTTTAGCCTTTCCTTAAGCAGAGATATTTTGGTTCGGATGTCACGCTTATCTGTTTCGATTTCCTTTTCACCAGAACCACCTCTTGTTCCCGTTCCGCCACGCTGACGCTCCAGGTGAGTCCACATTCGGGTCAATCGGGGAAGCAAATATTGAAATCTTGCGAGTTCTACTTGGGTCTTAGCCTGGGCAGATTGGGCCCGCTTGAGGAAAATATCCAGGATGAGAAGGGAGCGATCGTAAATTTTGACTTTGAGCTCATCCTCCAGGTTTCTCATTTGTGAGGGAGAAAGGTCATCATCGAAAATCACCATATCCACTTCAAAATGAGTGATGTATGCCAGAATTTCTTCCAATTTTCCTTTGCCAACGAAGGTTCGAATATCAGGGCGCTCCATTTTTTGAGTGAAGCGATAGACTGCCTTCGCGCCGAGAGTTTCAGCCAGAAAAGCTAATTCCTCCAGATGTTCTTCCGTCTCCATAGTACTTTGATTTTGTCGGATGACAGTCACCAATATTGCGGTTTCCTCCTTTGGGGAAGTCTCGTGAAGTTTCTGAAGTTTTCTGGAAATTTTACTCATATCAAATGCGGGCTATTTTGCTTTAATGAATCAGAAGGGGAATAAGTTTCCAGTCAGACCAAAAACGGAGAATATTGGTCTATCAGACCTCCGTATTCTCCCTTGACTTTGGGCAAAGTTCGGGATAATTCCTTAGAATTGATCAGGATACAGTGACCGGCCGTGGATATTTTGCGTAGAAGTAAGGTCAGATACTTTGCTGTATCACTTAATTGATTAAGTCCTTTCCTCCAAAATTGAAAAAGTTTTCTTTATTCATATTCCAGGAACCAAAAGACTTTACTTCTTTCGATTACTTTGCCAAAATAGAAGTCCCAGTCAATTTATACAGTGAGATTTTTTGGCGAACTTTACATGATTTTATGGCAAATAGTAACACCGGGTTTTAATGGGACTTTTAAACATTTTTAAGAGAAAAACTGAGGAAATAGATAACCTGGACCTCAGCTGGTTGCAGGTGGACATGCACTCACATTTAATTCCGGGAATTGATGATGGTTCCAAGTCGATGGAGGAATCCCTTGAATTGATCAGACGATTGGCTGGTTATGGGCTTCGAAAAATTATCACGACTCCGCACATCATGTATGAGTATTATCGAAATACTCCCGAGATTATTGGTTTGGGATTGGAAGATCTGCGAAAAGCAGTCCTTAATGAAGGCATTGAGATCGAAATCGAAGCAGCTGCTGAATATTACATGGATGAGATTTTTCTTGAAAAGATCGTTGCCGGAGATAAGATCCTCTCGTTTGGAGATAATTATGTGTTGGTAGAGACAGGCTTTATCAACAAGCCGCAGATGCTTTTCGATATTATTTTTCAACTGGAAATGGCCGGCTATAAACCGATACTGGCTCATCCGGAGCGATACCAATACCTCATCGGAGACAAAAAACTGTTTGAAGAACTGGTGGATCGCAACGTCTTTTTACAAGTCAATTTACTTTCACTCACTGGCTTCTATTCCAAACAAGTAAAGGATTTTGCAGATATGATGCTGGAGAGAGGAGTGATTCGGTTTTTAGGAACTGATTGTCATAATGTCCGATATCTGGATATGCTGGAGACCTTACCAAAGCATAAGCATTTCGACAAAATCAAAAATCTGGCGTTATTAAATCCCAGTCTGTAAAAGGCGCCCCTTATGGAAATTCTTATTACAGGCATCACCGGATTACTTGGAAGTTATATCGCCAGGGAATTTGCCGGGAAAGCTGAAATCCATGGTTTCAAAAGGCCGGGTTCTTCCCTTCGACTGCTTGAAGGAATTGAATCTTCGATCCACTGGCACGAAGGAGATATCTCAGATGTGGAGGAGCTTGAGGAGGCGGTGACTGGGAAAGATCTAGTTATCCATGCTGCAGGAATAGTTTCTTTTGACTCCCGGGATGAGGATTTAATTTACAAAGTAAATAATGTAGGTACCACGAATCTGGTCAACGCCATGCTGACTGCCGGTACCAAAAAGCTGGTTTACATAAGTTCGGTGGCGGCAATTGGCAGAAGTCCGGAACTTACAACGATCGATGAAAATCATAAATGGACTGAGTCTCCATACAATACTGTTTATGCCACTTCCAAATATTTTGGTGAGTTGGAAGCTTGGAGAGGGGAGCAGGAAGGACTGGATCTGATCGTGGTGAACCCTTCAATTTTGCTGGGCAAAGTGAGTGATGACCGTAGCAGCACGGAAATTTATCACTATGTGCTGGACGAAAATTCTTATTACCCGAAGGGCGATTTGAATTATCTGGATGTGCGGGATGCTGCCAAGATAATTCGAATGCTGGTGGAAAAGGAAGCCTGGGGAGAGCGGTATATTTTGAATAAAGAGAGTATTTCCTATCAGGATTTTTTTAAAATCATGGCTGAAATTTTCAGTAAAAAGGCACCTTTTAAATCTGCAGAGCCTTTTTTGATACGTCTTGCAGTTTTTTATAACGGAATTCTGAGAAGATTCAGGCTCAGCAAAAATCCTCTGAATATGCAGACAGCAATGATAGCCCAACAAAAAATGTTTTACGACAACAAAAAGATTCTGGATTTGCTGGATTTTGAGTTCACCTCTCTGGAGGATACTTTCAAGTGGGCCAAATAAACTTATTTTAAATCTGAATCGTTCATAACTATGGAGGTTATACAGACTCTCAACATGCAATTAGTAAGATTATAAAAATAAACAAATCGACATTTTGAGAGATCAATTTATTTGGTACCTTAAATAAACCATAACTCATCCTAATGACCGGAGATCACGATCACGAATGGGAAAATGATAAAAAGCTGGTAGAGCGATTTGAAAATTCCCTGAAATCAAACCTTGACCTTTATTTCGAAGAAGAAGAACTCGAAGACATTATCCGGTTTTATTTTGACCAGCAGAAGTTCCTCAAAGCTCTCCGTGCCGCAGAATACTGCCTGGAAAAGTTTCCTTTTTCTGTAGAAATCAAGCTCCTGAAAGCCCAGTGTCTTATTTTCAACGATGAGTTGGAAGAGGGTTTGAGCATTCTTGAAAACATCAACAATATTTCCCCAAACAACGAGGAGATAATTCTCGCGTTGGCCAATGCCCATATTCTTGCAGGAAGTCTGCGGGAGGGGATTGATTTGCTCGAAAACTTCCTGCCTCTGGCGGAAGACAAAGCGGAAGTGTACTATTCGCTTGGCAATCTCTATCGGGCCAGCAATGACAATAAAAAAGCAAGTCATTATTTCAAAGAAGCAGTAAAAAGCCGAATCAATCATGAGGATGCGCTTTTTCAGCTGGCAATGATTACTGAAGAAGAGGGTTCATTTGATGAAATCCTCGATTTTTATCAGGAATTTATCGATCAGGATCCGTACAGTGCCGGAGCTTGGTATAATCTGGGTGTCGTTTACAATCGACTAGGGAGATTTGAAGAAGCGATCAAAGCCTATGATTATGCACTCATCATCGACGATGCATTTGCCTCGGCTTATTTCAATCTGGGCAATGCCCTGATGAATACCGAGCAATATGAGTTGGCGTTGGAAGCATATCAAAATACCATTAATTGCGAAGGGGCAAATGCCGAAAACTGCTGCTACATGGGCGCTGCCTATGAAAAGTTGGGCAAAATCGATGAAGCATTCAAGTATTTTAAAAAATCATCCAAACTAGACGAGGAGTATGACGATGCCTGGTTTGGTCTTGGAATGTGTATGCTGAAAAAGGAAAAATTCTTTGAGGCGATTCATTATTTCAAAAAGGCTCTGAATTTCAGCAAAGAGAACGCTAATTACTGGGTTGGATTGGCGGATGCCGAATTTAATCTGGGAAATTTTCAGGCAAGTTCAGAGGCGTATGAAGAGGCGATTAACCTCGAGCCAGGAATTCTGGAGACTTACGTGAACCTTTCCTTGATTTATTTTGAGGAAAAAAGATTTGAGGAAGCGATTGATGTAGTACGCGAAGGAATCGAGGAGCTTCCTGAGGAGTCAGAATTGTATTACCGAATGGTCGTCTTTCAGATCAAAATGGGCAATTACAAAGAAGGGTTTTCATATCTGGAAAATGCATTAACTTTGGCCTACGATAAGCATACGATCTTGTATGAACTTATGCCGGAGCTGAAGAAGCAAAAGGCGGTCAGTAAGCTTATCGCCCAATATCGGGAGGAGAATCCCGAGAGCAAACCTTAATATCAAGCCAATGAATTATGTGCTGAAGAACATTCCTGTACGGACTGAAAAGCCACGTACCACGGGGTTCACTATGGCCATGGACAAGGGATTAAGCCTTAGAGCCACGGAGGATTTTGTTGAAAGTTGTTCTGACTTTGTCGACATAGTAAAGCTAGGATGGGCGACTTCCTATGTGACTAAAAATCTGGAGCAAAAACTAGCCATCTACAGGGAAGCTGGAATACCAGTTTATTTTGGAGGCACTCTTTTCGAAGCCTTTATTGTAAGAGGTCAGTTTGAAGATTATCGTCGGGTTTTGGAGAAATTTAAGCTTGAATATTGTGAAGTGTCTGATGGTTCTATTACGCTGAATCACGATAAGAAATGTGAATACATTACAACACTTGCTAAGGAAGTGACTGTGCTATCAGAAGTTGGTTCCAAAGACGCTGCTAAAATTATCCCTCCATATAAGTGGATAGAGCAAATGCAAACTGAACTGGATGCAGGCGCCTGGAAAGTAATCGGAGAAGCAAGAGAAGGCGGAAACGTAGGTTTGTTCAGAGATTCAGGCGAAGTAAGACAAGGCTTGGTGGAAGAAATTTTGACGCAAATCCCGGAAGAAAGAATCATTTGGGAAGCGCCGATCAAATCGCAGCAAGTTTGGTTTATCAAATTGCTGGGAGCTAATGTAAACTTGGGAAATATTAGTCCTGCTGAGATCATACCTTTGGAGACAATCCGATTGGGACTCAGAGGAGATACATTCGACCACTTCCTGGGAGAGATCAAATTGTAATTCAACTTAACTTAACACAGGCTGTTCGGATTTTTGTCCGATCAGCCTTTATTTTTGCTCATTATGAAAATTAAAAAATATCTCCTCACTTACCTGAAAGGTGTGGCAATGGGGGCCGCAGATATAGTACCCGGAGTTTCCGGGGGTTCGATAGCTTTTATTACCGGGATTTACGAGGAGCTTCTGAACAGTATCAATTCCTTCAATGGAGAGAATTTGAAGCTTCTTCTCAAGTTTAAACTTTTGGACTTTTATAAAGCGGTCAATGGTAGTTTTCTTCTAAGCCTTTTGCTGGGGATCATGACCAGTATTTTTTCAATGTCAAGTTTGATTACCTATCTGATGAGTGATCATCCGATTCCGCTTTGGTCGTTCTTCTGCGGATTGATTTTGATCAGTGCATTTTTGATTTTAAAAGACATAACCCGTTGGAACCTGGGTGTGATATTGTCATTACTGGCAGGTACCTTAATTGCTTATTTCATCACCGAATTACCTCCGACAAGTACGCCTGATGCACTTTGGTTTACCTTTGTGTCCGGAGCAATTGCCATTTGCGCCATGATTTTGCCAGGTATCAGCGGGAGTTTTATCCTTTTGATTATGGGTAGATACGAGGGAATTCTTGAGGCTGTAAACAACAGAGATATTCTTACTTTGGCTGTGTTTGCATTAGGTTGCGCAGTCGGAATCCTATCATTTAGCCGAGTCGTTTCCTGGCTTTTGAAAAATTACCACGCCATTACCATCGGTCTGCTAGCGGGATTTATGTTGGGATCCGTAAATGAGTTATGGCCTTGGAAAATTGTCACTGCTTATCGGACATCGTCCACAGGAGAGGAAAAACCATTTTTGATGGAAAATATTTTTCCGGGTACTTATTTGGAGCAAACAGGAATCGAACCGCAGATTTTGTTTGCCGTAGCTGCGTTTATTTTTGGAATCCTTTTGGTTTTTGGAATAGAGAGAACAGCAAATTATCTGAAGAAATCATGAGAAAGTTTGGCCTGATCGGTTACCCTTTAGGGCATTCATTTTCGAAGAAATACTTCACTGCCAAGTTTGAAAAGGAAGGAATCGCTGATTGCAGTTTTGACCTCTATGAGATTCCCCAAATAATGGACTTTGAGAAGGTTTTGTCAGAAAATCCAGAGCTGGAAGGGATGTCAGTCACGATACCATACAAACAGGATGTGATTCCTTATCTGGATGAATTGGACCCTGCCTGTGAGGCAATTGGGGCGGTGAATTGTATCAAGATTAGTAAGGATAGCTTGAAGGGCTACAATACAGATTACATTGGATTCAGGCTTTCTATTGAAAAATGGCTTCAAGGCCAACAAGTAAAAGCGTTGGTATTGGGAACTGGAGGTGCTTCCAAAGCTGTCAAAGAGGCGTTGAAGGATTTGAAAATTGAGTTTCTGTCCGTTTCGAGGAACTCTGCTCCGGGTTTGATTGCCTATGAGGATTTATCCTTTAATCCTGAAATCCTAAAAGGACATCAATTGATTATCAATACGACACCCTTGGGCACTTTTCCGAAGGTGGAGGAAATCCCACAGATTCCCCTGGATCAGTTGAATTCAAGCCATCTGGTATTTGATTTAGTCTATAATCCTGCCGAAACGATGCTGATGAAAGCTTGCGTTGTAGCCGGAGGAAAAGCCCAAAATGGATTGGAAATGTTGGAATTTCAGGCAGAGGCAGCCTGGAAAATCTGGAACGAGTAAGCAATTTTTTTTAGGCAAGTTGCGTCGGAGTTGTATTTCATTTGCTAAAAGACGAATAAATAGCAGACAGATTCCAGGAATAAGTAAAGCAGGTTCATTATGGAAATTCCCTTAAACCAGATGATTCAAAAAGGCTTAGATGGTGAAAAATTGCACTTTCAAATACCATTTTGAGGGCTAGGTCTCAACCTTTCGAAACAAGACAGTGATTTTTTATTGACCGTTGAGTCTTTGACCCCAACCTGAAATTTTTAAACTTCAGGCATGGAAAAAGCACAAGACAACCTAAGCCGGTGCCCCTGGTGTCTGGGATTCCCCGAATATGTCAAATACCACGATACCGAATGGGGAGTTCCGGTATGGGATGACCGGATACATTTTGAATTCCTAATTTTGGAAAGTGCTCAGGCAGGATTAAGCTGGGCGACTATTTTGAAAAAGAGGGAGGGGTATCGAAGAGCTTTTGCTGATTTCGATTATCAAGTCGTAGCTGAATTTCCGGAGAGTTATGTGCAGGAATTGCTGCTGGATCCTGGCATCATCCGGAATACATTGAAAATCAGGGCAGCCATCAACAATGCCCGCTGTTTTATGAAAGTGCAGGAGGAGTTTGGATCCTTCTCAAACTATATCTGGGGATTTGTTGGGGGTAAACCCAAGCAAAACAAATTGGAGTCCATGAAAGAGATAACAGCAACAACAAAAGAGTCAGATTTGCTTGCAAAAGATCTGAAGAAAAGAGGCTTCAAATTTTTGGGCAGCACGACTGTTTATGCCCACATGCAGGCTACCGGATTGGTCAATGACCATCTGGAAAGCTGTTTTAGAAATTAGGAGATCATTGCCTTAGAGAGGAAATAAGAGAAAAGCCAAAAAAAAGAGGCTCCAATTTGGAGCCTCTTCTGTTATAGTATAATCCGTAAAGCTTATGCTGCAGATCCTATATGCATCAACAGATACACGCCTGCTCCTGCGAAATATCCAAGTGCTGCCAATAAAGAGATCTTCCTCAGATACCATCCGAATTCGATTTTTTCCATACCCATTGCTGCCACACCTGCTGCTGAACCAATGATCAAAATACTTCCTCCTGTACCGGCACAATAAGCCAAATACTCCCAAATGAAGTGATCCATTGGATAAACCTCAAGGCTATACATTCCCATACTTGCTGCTACCAACGGTACGTTGTCTACAATGGCAGAAAGTAAACCGATGAGTGTAATAATGATTCTGTTATCACCCAAACTGTCGTTGAGGTATGAAGCAAAATTAGCTAAGGTTCCCATAGACTGAAGAGAGCCTACCGCTAATAAAATGCCGAGGAAAAACAAGACACTTGGCATGTCAATTTTCGTAAGCGCATGGCCTGCGGAGTAATTCTTTCTCTCGGCTTCATCCAGGTCAGGGTTAATGAGTTCAGATATAACCCAAAGAATACCCAAACCCAACAACATACCCAAATATGGAGGCAAGTGTGTGACGGTTTTGAAGATTGGAACCGAGATCAATGCTCCAATGCCGAGGATTAACATCAGGTTACCGGAAGTGATACTAGAGGCATCGGTTTTTTTATCTTCCTCGAATTCTCCCAACGTACCTTTCAAAGTAAACGTGAGGTAAATCAAGGGAACCAGCACACAAACGATACTTGGAAGGAATACATTCTTCATGATTGCTGCAGCAGATATTTGTCCGCCAATCCAAAGCATGGTTGTTGTTACGTCGCCAATTGGAGACCACGCACCACCCGCATTTGCCGCGATGATGATCATACCGGCGAAAAAAAGTCTCATCTCTTTATCAGGGATCAGTTTCCTGATCAGTGAGACCATCACGATTGTGGTCGTCAGATTATCCAAAACAGAAGAAAGGAAGAAGGTTACGATACAAACTACCCAAAGCAGCATGATTGGGTTTTTCGTCTTGATTCGATCTGTAATAAATTTGAATCCCTGGTGCGCATCAACCAATTCGACAATTGTCATAGCTCCCATTAGGAAGAATAGGATTTGAGCAATCTCGTTCAAGTGATGTCCCAATGATTCTGAGACGTACTCCAAATGGATCTCCCCCGCACTTAAACTGGCCGCTTTTTCACCAAGTTCATGAACAAAATTAGTATACCGGGTGCTATTCAAAAGGGTTTCCGGCGCATCTGAAACAGCGAAGAGAGTCCAACAAATAACAGCTGTCAACAAAGCTGATGCAGTCTTGTTGATTTTTATCGGATGTTCCAGGGCTATCGCCAGGTATCCGAGGACAAAGACTATAATGATTACAAACTCCATCTTTAATAGTTGTTTTTTGGTTGATTATTTAGGTTTGGGAAAAACTCGAATTCAAAATTTGATCGCGATTCTACCTTCTTTCTGATAATTTTCCTAACTAAACACCAAGATTTTAGAATCTATGTGTATTTCGAAAGAATGAATTTTTGGCTAAGAGATTTAGACTTTTAAGGAAAGGTTTTACCGATATTCTAAAGTATTCCCAAAACTTATTTTTGGACTAATAATTTACATAAGCTGTGATAAAGCTATTTCATAGGAATTTTGGGCGAGTTTGGTTTTCCAGGGATTTACTTCAAAAGTCTTTTTCAGTTCATTTTTGATTGTGTTGCTGACACCCGAATATATCGATTGATCGGTATTTCCCCTTTTCCGCTCATCCAATGGGCAGATATGAGAGTCTTGCCTCCTTTGGTAATTAAATAAGGGATGAGGGAAACTCATTCATCCGTTTAGATTCCAATCGGCCCGAGACAATTTTGGAATTTGGAAAACAAAAAGGAGAAATTGGAGGGGATCCCGTCAAAGGAGTCAGATATTCTGGAAAAAGATTCTAAGAAGATTGATTCAAGTTCTAGGGAAATCTAATTTCTCTCCACCTCCAAGTGCCTGTCAGCGTCAATAGCTCTTTGGAAACCTATCTCGGAACCTGGAAGGGGTTTGTTTTTCAAGGGGTGATATTCCGAGGGAAAATAAAAAGAAAGAGGACCTGCTGTGGGGCCTCTTTCTTGGGGAATAATTTTTTTTTAAATCTCTCCGTGCATGAATAAATAAACCAGCGCGCCACCTAGATAACCCATAAATGCCAGCAAAGAAATCTTTCTCAGGTACCAACCAAATTCGATCTTTTCCATTCCCATTGCGGCAACTCCGGCAGCTGAACCAATCACCAGGATACTTCCTCCGGTACCTGCACAATAAGCCAAATATTCCCAAATGAAATCATCCATTGGATACATTTCAAGGCTATACATGCCCATACTTGCAGCGACCAAAGGCACGTTGTCAACGATAGCTGAAAGAACACCGATCAGGGTAATGATGATTCTGTTATCACCAATGGAGTCATTCAGGTACGTTGCAAAATTGGATAGTGTCCCCATTGATTGAAGCGAGCCTACCGCCAGTAAAATGCCGAGAAAGAACAATACGCTCGGCATGTCAATTTTTGTAAGTGCATGGCCTGCGGTGTAATTTTTCCTTTCATGTTCATCCATGTTAGGATTGATCAGTTCTGAAACGATCCAAAGAACTCCCAAACCTAACAACATACCCATATAGGGAGGCAAATGAGTGGTGGTTTTGAAGATTGGAACGGCGATCAAAACACCTATGCCAAGGAGCAACATCAAGTTGCCGGTTAAAACTGCCGGTTTATAAGTTTTTGTGGATTCCTTAAAATCCCCCAAAGTACCTTTTAAGGTAAAACTCAAATAAAGCAACGGGATTAACATCGTGACTAAGCTTGGTAAAAACACATTCCTGATGATAGCTCCGGCAGATATCTGCCCCCCAATCCAAAGCATCGTAGTAGTCACATCACCGATTGGAGACCAGGCACCGCCTGCATTTGCAGCGATGATAATCATACCTGCAAAAAAAAGTCGCATCTCTTTATCAGGAATTAATTTCCTAATCAGAGAAACCATTACGATAGTAGTGGTAAGGTTATCCAGGACTGAAGAAAGGAAGAAAGCGACAATACACACAACCCACAACAGCATAATTGGGTTTTTCGTCTTGATTCTGTCCGTTATAAACTTAAACCCATGATGCGCATCAACCAATTCGACAATTGTCATCGCTCCCATCAGGAAGAAAAGAATCTGGGCAATTTCATCTAAATGATGCCCCAACGATTCTGAGACGTATTCCAGATGAATTTCTTCAGGACTTAAAGTACCTGCTTTTTCACCCAGTTCATGAAGGAAATCGATATATCGGGTACTGTTTAAGAGAGTTTCTGGTGCATCCGAAACAGTGAAAATCGTCCAACAAATTACTGCTGTTACCAAAGCTGAGGCAGTCTTATTTATTTTGATCGGATGTTCAAAGGCTATCGCCAGGTATCCGATTACAAAAACAATAATGATTATGAACTCCATTTTAGAATAATTTTTGGCTTATTAATGTCAGTTTGACAAACCTCGATCCAAACTGAAATGTTGATTTGATCTTTGATCAGGTATTTTTCCAGGCCAAACATCAACCCTTAGTTTGTTCCAATTTTTACGGAAGAGGGAATTTGGACTAACTGAACAAGACCTGAAACAGATCCTTGAACAGCAAATTCTAAAGTATTTCCAAAACTTATGGGGGGAACCATAATTTACATAAGCTGTGCTAAAGCTATTTCATAGGAATTTTGGGCCAGTTTAGTTTTGCCTTGATTTGATGCAAAAGTTTTCTCAAGGGCATTTTTAATTGTGATACTTACATCCGAAAATATGGCCTGATCGGTAATCTCCACCATGTCGCTCATGAGATAGGCAAACACCCGGGCCATCCCACAGTTTGCGATGAAATCCGGAATGACAGCTACTTGCTCATCCGCCCAAACTCCGATTGGCCCAACGAAAATTTCTGAATCGGCAAAAGGCACATTCGCTCCACAGGAGATCACTTCAAGTCCGGCTTTGACCATTCTCTCCGTCTGCTGCTGAGTGATAAGTCGTGAAGCCGCTGCTGGAATAAAGATCTCGGAAGGGATGTCCCAGATTTTGTCATTGATCTCTGCAAATGGAATCATATTCTCTGATACAAGTGTGTTCCCATCTCTTTTCAGGAATAAGTCCCGGATCTCATCCAAGTTGAATCCATCTTCCTTAATTACTCCTCCATTTTTGTCGATAATCCCTACGATTTTCACTCCTTCCACTGAAAGGAAACAAGCTGCTGCCGCGCCAACATTTCCCCAACCTTGGATGATTGCACGCTTACCTTTGATATCGCCTCCCCAGATTTTATAAAAATGAAGCACAGCTTCTGCGACTCCATAGCCGGTGATCATATCGGCGACCGTGTATTTTTTGGTACCATTTGGAGTAAAGTTGGGATCCTCAAGCACTTTGGATACGCCTTGGCGCAACTGGCCAATTTTTCTGATTTTTTGTGGCTCTGTGGCATGAAAATGCCCGTTTACAACTCCTTCCTGCGGATGCCAAAGTCCGTATGATTCCGTGATTGGGATTACTTCATGGATTTCGTCGACATTCAGATCTCCGCCGGTACCATAGTAACTTTTCAAAAGTGGCATGACTGCTTTGTACCATCTCTGAAGTACAGCTTCTTTTCGCGGATCATTGGGGTCAAAGTTGATTCCTGATTTTGCTCCTCCGATTGCAGGACCTGATACGGTGAATTTCACCTCCATCGTCTTGGCAAGGGATTCTACTTCGCGTTTGTCAAGACCTTTTCTCATCCTTGTGCCACCGCCCGCAGCACCGCCTCTTAAGGAATTAATCACCACCCAGCCTTCTGCTTCAGATTCGCTGTCACTCCACTCGAAAATGATCTCCGGCTGTTTGTTTTCAAACTTTTTTAATAACTCTTGCATGTATTTAGTTGGGTTTATTTCTCGGGCAAAAATAGAGAAATTAACCTCCCCGCCTAAATCAAACTCGGAAGTAGATTATCCATAAACAGTTCCGCCACAAGAGTCTTGCCTCGCTCCTGTCACTGATGCCAATGAGTTATTTTCATTTCTCAATCTCAGAACGCCCAAAAAACCAAAAACCAAAGCTTCCTTAAACTCGATCAGTTCCGGTGAGGCAACGAATTGAGACCATTTTCCTTGAAGATGATGATTGAGGCGATCGAAAAAGTAGAAATTGTATGCACCGCCTCCTGTGATGAGAATCGATGGACTTCTGTTGGACTGATTTGACTTGATAACCTCAGATATTTGAAAAGCATAGTGCTCGATCAGCGTACAGAGGATGTCTTTTTCAGCAAGTCCGGACTTCGGAATCAGGGGCAAAAATTCCTCTTCTATGTCTTCCCGGCCAAGAGATTTGGGGGCATTATTGGCATAAAAAGGAAGCGAATTTAGCAGGCTGAACAGGGAAATGCTAACCGATCCTTCTTTTGCCCAGCTTCCTCCTTTGTCATAAGGCGCTCCAAGGACATTTGCCTGCTCATTAAGAAGTAAGTTAAAAGGACAACAATCAAATGCAATTCTTTTTCCATCTGAATCCATGCTGATGTTGGCGATGCCTCCCAGATTCACACAAAAGTCGATCTGAGGAAAAAGCAATTGGTCTCCGATCGGAACTAAAGGTGCGCCTTGTCCTCCCAATTGCACATCCAGCATCCTGAAATCATTGATGACTTTTAATCCGCATGCCTGGTGAAGCGCCCAGCCATTTCCGATTTGGATACTAAGAGCGTTATTCGGTTGATGGAAAACGGTATGACCGTGCGAGCAAACAGCAAAAGGAAAAATCTCATTTTCTTTGCAAAAGTCTTTGACTTTTTCTCCCATCCAACGACCAAAATCAACGTCCAGAATTGCCAGATCCAAAGCTGACAACAGGTGAGAGTTCATCAGTTTTTCTCCTAAACCCTCCGGAAAAGGTATGGTCATGGAATGTAAAATCTCAAATGTCCAGTGGTCTTGCTTCTCGTAATGGCAATATGCCAAATCCAGACCATCGCCGGAGGTGCCGGACATGAGTCCGATCATTCTATAACTTGGGTTGCTCATGGGTTAAAGTATGTTAAGGATCTGTTAATCAAAGATAAATTGATAGAGTTGAAAAGCCCCGTTTTTTTTAAATGTCTAATTTGCAATTCTAAAAAAACATTCATGCCAAATCTGGTCATAGACATCGGAAATACACGAATCAAATCTGCCCTTTTCGAAAAGAAGGAAGTGGTATGGGAGGGTGTTTTTGAGGATTTACAAGAGGCGATCGCTATTTGGACCAATCATCATTTCGGTCATTGTTTGGTTAGTTCGGTGCGATGGAGCAAGGAAGAACTGCAGAAGCTATTGCTTTTCGATTTCATTTTCCTGACTTATCAAACTCCAATTCCGATTTCGAATTCTTACGGAAGTACGGTTACATTGGGCCAGGACAGGATTGCAGCAGCAATTGGGGGATGGCAATTAGCCGGCAAAGGTCCTGTTTTGGTCATAGACTTGGGAAGTTGTATTACCTTTGAGTTTGTAAATCAGGACAATGCATACCTGGGCGGAGCAATCAGCCCGGGTCTTGCCATGAGAGCAAAAGCAATGAATTCCCTCACAGCCCGGCTTCCTTTGGTCGAACTGAAGGAGAAACCAAAAAATCGGATCGGAGACAATACCATCACGTGCATGGAGATCGGAATTTGGTATGGTGTTGAGTATGAATTAACAGGTCAAATTCAGGCTTATCAGAAAGAATATCCAGAAATCGTGGTCTTTGTTTGTGGTGGAGACGCTCAATCTTTTGTTTCATTGGTAAAAGACCACATATTTGTAGTCCCAAATTTAGTCCTTCATGGACTTAATTGCATTCTAAACCATAATGTTGAGTAAGATCAAATTGAAATTGCTGGGTGTACTTTGCACCTTTTTCTTGTTTTCTGAGGCATTTGCCCAGTCCAGTTCGTCTACCTACAGTGCTTTGGGAATCGGTGAATTCAATTATTCCGGACTTACCCAAAATCAGGGAATGGGCGGTCTTGGGATAAGTTTTGGCACAGGATGGAATGCCAATGTGGTCAATCCTGCCTTGACAACCCGAAATACGATTTTCAATTTTCAGGCTGCACTTAATTACAAAAAAATTAATGCTGACAACGGACAGCAAAATTCGGATGTGGATGGTGGAGGACTCTCGTACATCGCATTTTCCCTACCGGTCAAATCTGGTAAGATTACAGCCGGAATGGGTTTGAACCAGATAACGAGTGTAAATTATCGACTAATCATCGCGAGTTTGGTTAATAATGCTGAACTGCAAGCTTTCAATTCAATCAAAGGAGACGGTGGTATTTCCGAAGCCTATTTGAATTTTGGTGTTCTGGCTGCAAAAAACCTGAGTTTTGGTGTTCAAGGCTCTTATTTGTTTGGTTCAACAATTCGAACAAATCGACTTTCGCTGTTTGATGACAATAGCAATTCTGTGGGAACTGTCTCTGAATATTATGAAAGATTAACGGTAAGTGATATCGGTTTGAAATTTGGAGCTCACTACTTTTTCAAGATTGGTGAGAAAAGCAACCTGCATTTAGGAGCCATTTATCAGAATTTAGGAGATGTTAATGGAAAAGCTTTTGCTAAACTGGCTGCATTTGGCCAAGCTAGCGATCCCGATTCGGATGGAGATCTGATTGCCAACAATGAAAAAGGAAGTGTTTATATCCCAAATCGATACGGATTTGGATTGTCATATGAAAAAATAAATAAATTTGTTGTCGGACTGGAAGGTCAGTATCAGGATTTCACCCAATACAGATCCTTTCTGGATGATCCACTTCAGTTAAAAGAAGTTATAAAAGTTGGTTTGGGTTTTCAGATTGTACCGGATTACTTGGCTATAGATAGCCCCCTAAAACGCACTACGTATCGTTTTGGAGTGGAATATCAGCAGACACCCTATTACCTGAATCAAACCAACATTAATGACATTGGCATTAACTTTGGAACATCCTTTCCAGTAAACCAACTTTCGCTTGTGAATTTTGCAGTTAAAGTCGGACAAAGAGGAACCACGGAAAATGGGCTGATTAAAGAAAGTTATGTGAACTTCACCTTCGGGCTTTCACTTAATGACAATAGTTGGTTCTACAAAAGAGTATTTGAATAAAGCTAAACCATTACAGGAGATTGAGGTGAGCTAATGGATGCTTCATCAAGATTGAATGTCACCGAATCAAACCAATTAAAAAGACATGAAAATTAAATCAACCCTTCTTACTCTCTCAGCTTTGCTCCTGGCTGGTATGGCTCAGGCTCAAGATGGATGGAAATGGCCTGCAGATGCTGCTCAGGAAGCGAAAGCTAGAGAGCTAAATGCGGCTTACACTGACTACATGAAGTCAGAACAATTTGTGGATGCTTCCAAGCCTCTTTATTGGTTATTGGTAAATACGCCTGAATTGAATGAGTCACTTTACATCAATGGTGTGACTATTTACAAAGGAGCCGCAGATGCCACTACTGATGCTGCGCAAAAAGCGGTTTATCAGGATTCGGTTATCACCATTTATTCAAAAAGAGGTGATCTTTATAAGAATGAAGCCAAATGGATTGAAAACAAAGCCTACTACGGCTACCAGTTTTATAAAGCAGATAAAGAAAAATTAAAGATACCAATTGTAGATTTTGAGAAAGCTCAGGAATTGAATGGGGCGATCTCTCCAGGCTTGACAGCGGCTTATTTTGACTTGATCAGAAGGAATTACCTGATGAACAAGGCTTATCAACCTGAACAAGTATTGGCTATTTATGATAAAATCACTGCTCAGTTAGACAAAGCAGCGGCTGATGGCAAGGATGTAACCAGCCCTAAAGGCCAGGTTGAGCAGTTGCTGGTTGCTATGGAATTGATTGATTGTGATTTCATCGAAAACACAATGGGACCAAAACTGGCTGCAGATCCTACTAATGAGGTTTTAGCCAACCAAATCTTCAAGTATTCTGTCCAGTACAAATGCTATTCTTCAAATTCATTCCTTGCAGCATTGGAGGTAATAGATACCAAGAACCCAACTTTCTCAACTTCTCAGGTAAGAGCCATGAGATATCTACAGGAAGGTGCCTATGATAAAGCTTTGCCGGTTTTGGAGAAAGCATTAACTCTTGCTGAAAATGACGCTCAGAAATCTGAAGTTCATTTGGAGTTGGCAAAAATCCATGGTAGCCAAGGCAGAAAGTCTCAGGCAAGAACTTCTGCAAGAGAAGCAGTTGCACTTGATGAGTCAAAAACCGGAGATGCATATGCATTGATTGGTAATCTTTATATAAATTCTGCAAATGATTGCAGAGGTGGCGAGAGCCGTGCAAAAGACTACTCAATCTACATCGCTGCCTACAACGCTTACCAAAGAGCCGGTGATTCCAAAGGAATGGCAAATGCTCGTGCAAGATTCCCATCCAAGGAAGAATTGTTTACAGAAGGTCTTGCGGTTGGTTCTTCCATCAATACCGGATGTTGGGTAGGTGAGACTGTAACCCTTGCTACAAGAGATTAATAAATATTTTGAATGAATAAAGGCAGTCCCAGGACTGCCTTTATTCATTTATAGCCCTTCGATTAAAATCAAGTATCTTTGAAAAGTGAATAAGGTTGCAGGATTCTTTTTTTTTATTTTCAGTTTAGCCGTTCTCTCTTGTAGGGAAGATGTGGATACCACCGCACTTAAAGTTTACGATGGCCCAGTAAATAGCGCCATAAATATTCATTTGGTTCATAGCGATTCAGCGGTGGTGAGATCAGAAATAAGGGCTCCTAAGCAACTTGAATTTTCGAACGGCAACATCGAGTTTCCGGAAGGAATAGATATCCAAATTTTTGAAGTGGATGGGACGCTGAGTACAACAATGACGGCAGACAAAGGATATTTTCTCAAAACAGAAAACATCTACAAGGGAATCGGGAACGTACAGGTTAAAAACTTATTGAAAGATCAGCGACTGCAGTCAGAAGAGTTGTATTGGAATCCCACCGATAAGAAAATTTACACCGAGACTTTTGTGACTATTCAGGAAAGACAAACTCTCTTTAATGGTACTGGCATGGAAGCCGATCAGAGTTTCAGCAAATACAAGCTTAAGAAAGTAAGAGATAGTCGAACCGTATTGCCAGGGGAAGGAATATGAAAGGGATAACTCAGATGATTGTTTTGTTTGAGATAATCAGAGATAGAGAATTTTCTGTGGGAAAAGAAATCAAAATTAAATCCGATGAAACTACCTGACGCACTTTTGTTGTCCCTTTCTTTAGCATTGATTATTGTTGGAATACACCAATCGCTGACTGCCGGAATTGGTGCTTCCTATCCGATTTTTATGTTCGCAGTCGCTTTGCTATTTTGGTTTCAATATCGAAGAATACAGCATCCCGCAGAACCAATTTCACCTCAGAAAAAAACTAAACCTGGCAAAAAGCGCTAAAAATGGAAGTTTCTTACTTGATTATAGTCTTGATTTCCCTGATGTTTTCCGCTTTTTTTTCCGGAATAGAAATCGCCTATATATCTTCCAACAAGTTGCAGATAGAGCTTCAAAACAAGCAAGGAGATATGAGGGGGAAGATATTGAGCGGGTTTGTCCAAAGTCCGGGTCAATTCATCGGGACCACGCTTCTTGGTAATACGATCTGCCTGGTTTTATACGGTACTTTCATGGCGTTTTTACTTGAAGTGCCTCTACGAATGTGGCTTCCGGAGAGTATAAATAACGAAGCAGTCATCCTGCTAACACAGACAGTAATCTCCACTATAATCGTTTTGATTACGGGTGAATTTTTACCAAAAAGCTTTTTCATGTTGAATCCAAACAGCATGTTAAATTTCTTTGCGATACCATTTCTGGCCATTTACTTTTTGATGTACCCGATAGTGTGGGCTGTAGTTGGTCTTTCCCGGTTTTTCATTACCAAAGTTCTAAGACTTTCGTACAGTGAAGACAAGCCTGTTTTCACCGTCACCGACCTCAATAGCTTCATCCAAAATCACATGAACAAAGGCAGGGCGGAAGGGAAAGTTGATATTGACGCCAAGATTTTTGAAAATGCTGTGGAGTTCAAAACCGTCCGAATCAGGGAGTGCATGGTGCCGAGGACTGATTTAGTCGCAGTAGATGTGAATGATACCATTCAGGATCTAAAGGCGATTTTTGAGGAAAGCGGACATTCCAAAGTCATCGTTTATCGGGATTCAATAGACGAGGTGATTGGATATTGTCATCATTTGGAATTGTTTAAAAAACCCAAAACCATTGATGAAATTCTTACTCCGATCATTATTGCCCCGGAATCTGCTCTTGCAAATGAAGTTTTGATACAATTTATCCAGGAGCGAAAAAGTCTAGCTCTTGTGGTTGATGAATTTGGAGGGACCAGTGGAATTGTTTCGATGGAAGATATTATTGAAGAAATTTTCGGAGAAATCGACGATGAATATGACAACGACGATTTGATCGAGCAAAAAACCGGCGATCAGGAATACTTGTTAAGTGCCCGCCACGAAATCGATTATTTAAATGATAAATACGGGTGGGAATTGCCCTATGGAGACTTTGAGACACTATCCGGGCTGATTCTTTCCTTGGCAGAAAACCTCCCCAGGAAGGGAGAGTCCGTCACTTTTGGCCCGTACACTTTCACAATTGTTACCAAACAAGATCACCGAATAGATTCAGTTAAGCTGAAAATCAGCACTTCCGGGATTTTTTAGATAAGGCTTTCATTTAGATTAAATTTTGAATTTCGTTACTAATGCTATTATTTTGCGACACTCAAAAAAAGCGTAGTATCAAAAATGGCGTTAATTAAACAAATTAGACAGAGAACGGGTCTCGCTATCGGCGTAATTGCCGGCGGGTTAATTCTATTCCTATTGGGTGGAGATTTGCTTAGTCCTAGCTCCAACCTGCTCAGCTCAAATCAAAACATCGTAGGCGAAATCGCAGGAGAGGAAATCTCTTACGAGGAATATGTAGCCAAAATTGAAGAAGTTAAGGCAAGCTATCAGCAACGAACCGGACGTGTCCCTTCAGAAGTTGAGATGTTCACAGTAAGAGAGCAAGCTTGGCAAACTATGATTGTGGAGCGCGTATTCAACGAAGAGTATGAAAAACTCGGCCTTACTGTTTCAGATGCTGAACTGGTTGATATGGTTCAGGGAAAGAATATCGTTGCCGAATTGCGTCAGCAACTTGTTAATCCGCAGACAGGTGAATTTGACAAAAACCAACTGGTTACATTCCTTCAGTCACTTGAGACAGCAGAGCCTGCACAGCAAGCTTTCTGGGCACAGCAAGAGAAACTTTTTGCGGATTCCAGGTTGAGAATCAAATATGACAATCTCATGGCTACGGCAGAGTATGCTACTTCTGCCGAAGCCAAATTAGAATACAAAGCAGCAAATTCACTAGCTGACGCTTCAATCCTTTTTATTCCTTATACTGCTATCAATGATTCTGATGTCACATTGGATGAAAGTGAATTGAATGCGTATTTGAAAAAAAATCAATCCAAGTTCAAAACAGGAAACACTGCTAATCTGGAGTACATCAGTTTCAGTATTCTTCCCAGTGGAATTGATTCTGCAGATGTTATCACCAGAATTAATCAGTTAACTGAGGAA
>VFKK01000114.1 GCA_009885605.1 Cyclobacteriaceae bacterium
GATTGAGGGAGAAGATCTTGGAGCGGCCATTGTGAATTTTGAAAGCGGAGCGTTGGGAAATATTACTGCTGCAACTTCTTTGTATCCCGGGTATGCCGAGCGATTGGAAATCTACGGAACGGAAGGAAGTGCGATACTGGAAGCGGGTAAATTAGTTCAGTGGAATATAATCGGTCAGCGATCCGGTATTCTTTCTTCAGCAAGTTCAAATCCATCAGGTTCATCTGATCCCACTGCGATTGGTCATCAACTTCATGCGGAGCAATGGAAACTGTTTATTGAGGCGATTCAGAAAGACCTGACGCCAATAGTGGACGGAAAAACCGCCAGAAAATCTGTGGAGTTGATTCGGGCGGTTTATTTTTCATCAAAGGAAGGAAAGTTGGTAGAGTTTCCATTTGAAGATTTTATGAGTTGATTGGCCTTGACCGAGTTCTTGGTATTTCATGAAGATTATGTCTATCTAAAGTCCCAAAATGGTCTCAGAATATTTTCCAAAAAACAGTTTCTGCAGTAAAACCTGGTGTTTTGTATTTCTAATGGATTCTAAATTCTCCATTTAAATCGATTTCGTAATTTTTGAGAATACTCTGCCAATAAAATCTAATATTTAATTATGCTACAGGTAAAAATAGACAATGAATTAACCACCTGCCGCGACTTGCTTGAATCAAAGAAGAAAAAGGTACTGAAGAGAGTTTCTTTCAAAGGTTTTTCACTCGAGACACTTTGAACTCTAGCAAGAGCAGAATTAAATACTTTCCTATAATCCGTTACGTAAATAATTACATTTAACCACCCCAACAATTCAACCCAAAATTAAATGGACAATCAAAAAGTAGGCAAATACAGATGGACCATTTGTGCGATGCTCTTTTTTGCCACTACTATCAACTACCTGGATAGACAAGTACTTTCATTGACATGGAGTGATTTTATTGCACCTGAGTTTCACTGGACAAACAATGATTATGGAAACATTACCGCTCTGTTTTCAATATTTTACGCGGTTTCAATGTTGTTTGCCGGGAAATTTGTTGACTGGATGGATACCAAAAAGGGATTTCTTTGGGCCATCGGTATTTGGTCAGTGGGAGCCTGTTTACATGCGTTTTGTGGAATCGCAACAGCTGGAATCCTTACCGGAAACTGGTTTGTGAGCTTTGAAGGTGCCAAAGAAATTATCGGTACAGTTGAGGACACTGCGTCGATTATTTCCGTGAGTGTGACGCTATTTATCTTTGCCAGATTCATCTTGGCGGTAGGAGAAGCGGGAAACTTTCCGGCAGCCATCAAAGCAACCGCCGAATACTTTCCCAAGAAAGACAGAGCGTTTTCTACCAGTATATTCAATGCAGGATCTACTGTCGGAGCTTTAGGAGCTCCGATATCTATTCCTTTTATTGCTGAGGCATATGGTTGGGAAATGGCATTTCTAATTATTGGTGCCTTGGGTTTTGTGTGGATGGGCTTTTGGATATTTGTTTATGAAAAACCTGAAAAACACTCCAAAGTTAGCCCATCTGAATTGGCCTACATTCAACAGGATATTGTTGCAGATAGTAAAATAGCGGGGTATGTTCCTGAATCTGCTACCAAGGTTTCGATGATTGAGTGCCTTAAGTACAATCAAACATGGGCATTTGCTTTTGGTAAATTCATGACTGACGGCGTGTGGTGGTTCTTTTTATTCTGGACACCGGCGTATTTAAGTTCGGTTTATGGAATGGATTCCATAGAGGCCGCGCTTCCTTTATTTGTTCTATACATGATTACTTTGCTTTCAATTATCGGGGGGTGGTTGCCAACTTATTTCGTTGATAAAAAAGGAATGAATCCCTATGAGGGGAGGATGAGAGCGATGTTGATTTTTGCTTTTTTCCCTTTATTGGCTTTAGTGGCACAACCGTTAGGTTACATTTCTTATTGGGTGCCCATCATTATTATTGGCATCGCAGGGGCAGCGCACCAAGCTTGGTCTGCTAATATTTTCACTACGGTAGGTGATATGTTTCCTAAAAAGGCAATTGCAACCGTTGTTGGGATTGGCGGGTTAGCAGGAGGAGTGGGTGCAACTATCATCAACAAAGCCTCCGGAATGTTATTCGACTACAGTAAAGAAAGCGAAATGGTTTTCATGGGATTCCAAGGTATCGAAGCCGGATATTTCATTATTTTCTCCATTTGTTCCGTTTGTTACTTAATCGGCTGGAGTGTAATGAAGACATTAGTGCCAAAATATAAGCCAATAACAGGTCTTTAAAATAAAGAATAGGATGACTCTCTAGCCCCAGATTTGAAAAGGGACAATTTCCCTCTAAAAGTTGCGACTTTTGGAGGGATTGTTTTTTTGGGGCTAAAAAAAAATCCAAAGCGCTAAACTTTGGATTTTTTTTCCTGCCTACTGAGACTGCAAACTGATCACTGAATTCGATCACTTTCGTTCTACTTCA
>VFKK01000298.1 GCA_009885605.1 Cyclobacteriaceae bacterium
ACAGAAGATTGGTTCCTGGAGTAGGTCTTAAGTTTACTCCCACGGCCGACGTGTTGGTGAAGACTTTGCAAAAGGCAGATTTTGCTCCAAATACAACCTCAAGGTTCCTAAGAACCTCTTTCGTGATTACTGCTGCGGAAGCTTTAGCTGCTGTAGGGTTAAAGCAAACTGAAATAACAGGTGGAGACGTGTTTGAATTCAGATTGGTATTGAATGATAAGTTTGGTAGAAGATTCAGTTCTGATAACGTTACTACTAACGTAGCAGGGGCTCCTTTCTACGCTTCTCCATTCCAATATCCTGTGAGTGTAGTTTGTCCTTCTGATTTGGCTGGTGAATATACTTACACCCAAACTGCAATGGAATCAATCTACGGATCTTGTACAGCCCCAATAACTGGAAAAGCTACCTTTACGGCTGTTGCAGGTTCTCCTGGTTCTTACGGTGTTTCTGATGCTACTTTTGGATTCTGGGCTTGCTACGGAGATACTTGGGGAAATGGAAACGTTCGTTTGAATGATGCATGTGGAAGGTTAACTTTCTCTGGTGCGGATAAATATGGTGTTGGATATACCTTCAATTTTATCAGTAACAACGGGACAGACCTTGTATTCCAATGGGTAAATGCTGATGGTGAAAAAGGAAGAATTGCCTTAAAGTCTAACGCGGGCAAGCCTTGGCCAGCAACTCTTAAATAATAAATAATAAGTTATATCAAACTAAGCAGCGTCCATTGGGCGCTGCTTTTTTGTTTTTTAGCCGATTGATTTTGGCTATTCGGAGAATTTTTATTTACAATCCAAGAGAGTATTTATTCTGCATTTTTCGATTTCTCAGGAAGATCAATCTATATATTTGCTAAAGCAAATTAGCGGTTTTTTAAAACGATTAATTGACGTTAGTTTTGCTTAGTTCTGATTAATGCACCCATGGATAAATTCTCCTACATCGCCAATGCTCACGTTTCTTATATAGATGAGCTCTATTCTACTTATAAAATCGATCCGGCTTCAATTGATCCCAGCTGGAAGGAATTTTTTGATGGATTTGATTTTGCCTTGACCAACTATAGTGAGGAAAGGACCAATGGGCAGGCTCAACCAGCTCAGCCTTCCACGGCTATTCAAAAAAGTGGGCCTCCGGCTTCTCCGGGCACCATTATGGACATGGAGCTCCTTCCGAAGGAGATTAAAGTAAGAGCTTTGATTCATGCGTACAGATCCAGAGCACATTTAAGATCCAAAACCAATCCTGTAAGAGAAAGACGTGATCGTAAGGCCATGATCGACCCTGAAAATTTTGGTTTGGGAGTTGAGGATATGAATGTTGAATTCCAGGCCGGAAATGAAATCGGTATCGGAACCGCAAAGCTTTCCGGAATAATCGATGCCTTGAAGACTATTTATGAAGGACCCATGGGCTTTGAATATCTCTACATCCGGGATGTTGAGATGCTGGATTGGTTCAAAACCAAGGTTGAAGAAGCAGCTCTTGCATTTAATCCATCGGTAGACGAAAAGAAGAGAATTCTTTTTAAACTGAATCAAGCTGTAGTTTTTGAAAACTTTTTGCATACAAAGTACTTGGGTCAAAAAAGATTTTCGCTCGAAGGCGGAGAAAGCACAATTCCATTTTTGGATGCATTGATCAATGCATCGGCTCAGTTGGGAGTGGAAGAAGTCATGATAGGAATGGCTCACAGAGGCCGACTTAATGTACTGGCGAACATCATGGGTAAAACCTATGAGCAGATATTCTCTGAGTTTGAAGGAACTGCAAAGCCTGATCTTACAATGGGTGACGGAGATGTAAAATATCATATGGGTTATTCCAGTGATATCGTAACTCCTGAGCATAAGAAAGTACATCTGAAACTTGCTCCAAATCCCTCACATCTTGAGGCGGTGAATCCGGTTGTTGAAGGATTCATCAGAGCTAAAATAGATACGCAGCATAAGGGAGACGCCAGAAAAGCGATGCCTGTTCTGATTCACGGAGATGCTGCAGTTGCAGGACAAGGAATCGTTTATGAAGTAACTCAGATGGCTGGTCTGAAAGGATACAACACGGGTGGAACCATCCATTTTGTAATCAACAATCAGGTCGGATTTACCACTGATTTTGATGATGCACGCACCTCAATTTATTGCACGGACGTTGCCAAAATCATAGATGCTCCAGTCATTCACGTAAATGGGGACAATGCGGAAGCAGTCGTATTTGCTGCCAGGCTAGCTGCGGAGTTCAGACAGAAATTCAGTAAAGACATTTTTGTGGACATGGTCTGCTACAGAAGACATGGCCACAATGAATCCGATGAGCCTAAATTCACTCAGCCGGAACTCTATAATATTATTTCAAAGCACCCAAATCCAAGAGAGATCTACGTAAAGAAACTAACGGAGCGTGGAGATATTGATGCGAAGATCGCTTCTCAGATGGATGAGGAATTCAGACAACTTCTTCAGGACCGTCTGAACATGGTAAAAGAAAAGCCTCTTCCATATCAAGCCACCAAGTTTGAAAGAGAGTGGGCAAGCTTAAGGAGATCCACTCCGGAAGATTTTGATCAATCTCCGGAAACTGGAATTAATCAGACTGATGTTGAAAAAGTTGCGGATGCTTTGACATTTATTCCCAAAGGATTTAAGCCGATCAAGCAGATTGAAGCCCAGATGAAGCAACGGAAGGATATGTTCTTCCAAACTAAAGAGCTAAACTGGGCTTGCGCCGAATTACTGGCTTACGGATCATTGGTGCTCGACGGAAAGACTGTCAGACTTACCGGTCAGGATGTTCAAAGAGGTACATTCTCCCACCGTCATGCAGTGATCCATGATGCAAACACAAATCAGCCTTACAATTCTTTGAAGGAAATGAAGGGTGGAAAAGGTCACTTTGAAATCTATAATTCGCTTCTTTCAGAATATGCCGTTCTTGGTTTTGAGTATGGCTATGGAATGGCAAATCCAAACTCACTCACAATTTGGGAAGCTCAATTTGGTGATTTTGCAAACGGTGCTCAGACGATGATTGACCAATTTATTTCTTCCGGCGAATCTAAGTGGCAGAGAATGAACGGTCTTGTGATGTTACTTCCACATGGATATGAAGGTCAGGGACCAGAGCACTCAAATGCGCGACCTGAGCGATTCCTTCAGCTCGCAGCTGAATACAACATGATTGTTGCCAATATCACCGAGCCTTCCAACTTTTTCCATTTGCTGAGAAGACAGCAAACATGGGAATTCAGAAAACCTTGTGTGGTCATGTCTCCAAAATCACTTTTGAGACATCCAAAAGTGGTTTCGCCTTTGGCTGAATTCACCAGTGGCAGATTCAGAGAAGTTCTTTCTGATACTACTGTTGATCCTAAAAATGTGGAAAGGGTAGTCCTTTGCTCTGGCAAAATATACTACGATCTCGAAGAGGCACGCGAGAAAGAAAAAGTGAAAAATGTAGCAATCGTTCGTCTGGAACAGCTTCATCCGCTTCCGAAAAAGCAAATCCTGGAGGTTTTGTCAAATTATCCAAAAGCTGAACTGGTTTGGGTACAGGAAGAGCCGGAAAATATGGGTTACTGGAATTACTTGCTAAGACTTCTTTACAAAGAAATCCCGATGGATTTGATCGCTCGAAAACCAAGTGCATCTCCTGCCACCGGTTACAACAAAGTTCACGTGGAAGAGCAAAAAGGAATAGTTTCCAAAGCTTTAAAACTGTAACATCTAATTATTTCTGTTCTTAAGAAATTGGGAACATTTAACTATTATTTCATTTTGTTTCTGCTTTTCCGAAGGGAAAAGAAAAATAATAACCTATGAGCAAAGAAATTAAAGTGCCTGCAGTGGGAGAGTCGATCACCGAAGTGACCCTTGGAAAATGGTTCAAAAAAGATGGAGATCAGGTTCAAATGGATGAAGTGCTATGCGAACTTGAATCTGATAAAGCCACTTTTGAACTTCCTGCGGAATCCGCCGGCACGCTTCGAATCAAAGCTCAGGAAGGAGATACTCTTGAAATAGGCGCACTAATCTGCGTGATTGAGGAGTCTTCAACTTCAGTTTCTGAATCATCTTCCTCAACTCCCGTTCCTATGTCAACTACAACCCCAACTTCTGCTCCTGCAGTTTCCGCAGCCTCTGGAAAAACCGGTGAGGTAAAAACGATGATCGTACCGACCGTCGGAGAATCGATCACTGAAGTTACTTTGGCGAACTGGCTGAAGAAAGACGGTGATTTTGTGAAGCTTGATGAGATCATAGCGGAAGTCGATTCTGACAAAGCTACTTTTGAATTGCCTGCTGAGGCCACTGGTATTTTGCGCCACGTAGCCAAAGAAGGTGACACACTGGAAATAGGTGGTTTGATTTGTAAAATTGAGGTAAGTGACGCATCTCCTGCTGCCTCCTCTTCAGTCCCTACCCCGCAAGCGGAAGCTCCTGCGGCTGCCGCAACTTCCGGAAATGAAACTTACGCTTCCGGTCATGCTTCCCCGGCCGCCTCAAAAATTTTGGCGGAAAAAGGAGTGTCTCCAACAGCGGTTTCCGGTTCCGGAAAAGATGGAAGAATCACCAAAGAAGATGCAATGAGTGCTCAAAAGCCAGTTGCAGCACTAAGTCCTGCTCCAGCAGCAAAAGCAGCTGAACCAGCCCAAGTTAGTGTGGCTGGCGCGAGAAGCGAGCGAAGAGAGAAAATGTCTTCTTTGAGAAAAACCGTTTCCCGTCGCTTAGTCGCTGTTAAAAATGAGACCGCTATGTTGACCACATTCAATGAGGTAAACATGAAGCCGATCATGGATATGAGATCAAAGTTCAAAGATCAGTTCAAAGAAAAGCATGGAGTAGGATTGGGTTTTATGTCCTTCTTCACCAAGGCAGTTTGCGTCGCTCTTCAGGAGTGGCCTTCTGTTAATGCAAAGATTGACGGGAACGAGATCGTTTTCAATGATTACTGCGATATTTCAATTGCGGTTTCTGCTCCAAAAGGCTTGGTAGTTCCCGTAGTAAGGAATGCAGAAGCGATGTCATTCGATCAGATTGAAAAAGAAATTGTCAGACTTGCCGGCAAAGCAAGAGATAATAAATTGTCGATCGAAGAAATGACCGGCGGAACCTTCACTATCACTAATGGGGGTGTATTTGGATCCATGATGTCTACTCCGATCATTAACGCTCCTCAATCAGCAATTTTGGGAATGCACAACATTGTCGAAAGACCGATGGCTGTCAATGGTGAAGTGAAAATCCTTCCTATGATGTATCTGGCGCTTTCTTACGATCACCGAATCATCGATGGACGTGAGTCTGTAAGCTTCTTGGTTCGTGTGAAGCAATTGCTGGAAGATCCGACGAGGTTGTTGTTTGGAGTTTAAAGCTTTTGGTACAAAGTACTATGTACCAAGTACCAAGTATTTTAGCATATGTTTTTAGTTGATTTGGGTTAAATTGAAGAAACATATTTTTAACCTAAATAAGAAAATCGATGCATCGCTACAAAGAATTAAAGGTTTGGCAAAAGGCCATTGACTTAGCAGTTGAAGTTTATCGAGTAACTGAGAAACTTCCCAAGGAAGAGAGGTATGGCTTGATCAGTCAGATTAATCGTTGTGAAGTTTCGATTCCTTCAAATATTGCAGAAGGAGCTGGCAGAAACACGAACAAAGACTTCAACCATTTTCTGGGAATTGCCCAGGGATCATCTTTCGAGTTAGATACCCAATTGGTAATTTCAAACAGGCTTAATTTTATAAACAGTCAGGATTTTGAAAAGCTTGAAGTTGAGTTGGATCATATTCAGAATATGATCTCAAAGCTCAAACAAAGCTTAAATGTTCAATAAACAGGTACTTGGTACATTGTACTTTGTACCTGGTTCAAACACAAAAATATGTACGACGTCATAGTAATCGGTTCTGGTCCAGGTGGATATGTAGCAGCGATCAGAGCTGCACAGCTCGGAATGAAAACCGCCATTATCGAGAAATACCCAACTTTGGGAGGTACTTGCCTGAACGTGGGCTGTATTCCTTCCAAAGCACTTTTAGATTCCTCAGAGCATTTTCATAATGCTGCACATACCTTCGAAACTCATGGAATCAAGCTTGACAATCTGAAAGTGGACCTTCCTCAGATGATCGCCCGCAAAAATGACGTGGTGAAGCAAAATGTGGATGGGATTCAGTTTTTGATGAAGAAAAATAAGATCGATGTTCATCAGGGCTTGGGATCGTTTGTCGATGCTCACACCGTGAAAGTGACCAAAGACGATGGTACCTCCACTGTCATCCAGGGAAAGAATATCATCATTGCAACGGGATCCAAGCCGGCTTCACTGCCCTTTATCAAGCTTGATAAAGACAGAATCATCACCTCGACTGAGGCTTTGAACATGAAGGAAATTCCGAAACACCTGATCGTAATTGGCGGTGGTGTGATCGGAATGGAGCTCGGTTCTGTCTATGGCAGAATGGGAGCGAAAGTTTCCGTGGTGGAATTTATGGATTCTTTGATTCCAACGATGGACCGAACGATGGGTAAAGAACTTCAAAAATCTCTTAAGAAAATAGGCTTTGAATTCTACCTGAAGCACAAAGTGGTGGCTGTGGAAAACCAAGGCAGCGAAGTACTTGTAAAAGCTGATAATGGAAAAGGCGAAATCGTGGAACTGAAAGGTGATTACGTGCTCGTTTCTATTGGAAGAAAGGCTTATACCGACGGATTAAATGCTGAAGCAGCAGGTGTGAAGATCACAGACAGAGGAATGGTGGAAGTAGATGAGCATCTTCAAACTTCCGTTCCGCATATCTATGCGATCGGGGATGTGGTAAAGGGAGCAATGCTTGCACACAAGGCTGAAGAAGAAGGGGTTTTTGTTGCGGAAACGATTGCCGGGCAGAAGCCACATATTAACTATTTGCTGATTCCTGGTGTGGTCTATACCTGGCCGGAAGTAGCAGCTGTCGGATACACTGAAGAGCAACTCAAAGAAAAAGGTATAAAATACAAGACCGGGAAATTCCCTTTTATGGCTTCAGGACGTGCAAGAGCCTCTATGGATACAGATGGATTGGTGAAAGTGCTTGCTGATGCCTCAACAGACGAGATCCTGGGAGTTCACATGATCGGCCCCCGAACTGCTGATATGATCGCTGAGGCTGTTGTTGCAATGGAATTCAGAGCTTCTGCAGAAGATATTGCAAGAATGTCCCACGCGCACCCAACTTACACAGAGGCTTTCAAAGAAGCTTGTCTGGCAGCAACAGACAACAGAGCGCTGCATATTTAATACTTGGATAGATATTCCTGAAAAGCCATTCGAAGAGATTCGGATGGCTTTTTTATTTTCAGCAAAAATTGGGTTAATTCCGCAATGAAGTTCAAAATAGCCATTTTGGGGGCGGGAAATGTTGCCTGGCATTTGGCACCGGCACTGGAAAATGCAGGGCATGAAGTGACCGAGGTATATGCCAGGGATATAAAAAAAGCGCAGACGATCACCGAACGCTTGTATTCAGCAGAACCAAAGGATAATCTGGATTTTTCAGAGAGTAAGGCCGAGATTTTTATCCTTGCAGTAAAGGATTCGGCAATTCCTGATCTAGCGGATGAAGTGATTTTGCCGGAAGGAAGTATTTTGATTCATACCTCCGGAACTCAGCCTTTAGATATTTTGGGATATAGCTCGGCGAGTTTTACCGGTATTTTTTATCCATTGCAGTCCTTTACTAGGGAACGGAAACTTGATTTCGAAGATGTTCCTTTTCTCCTAGAATCAGATGATGAGGAAACATTGCAAAAGCTGAAGAAGCTGGCAAAAAGTCTTTCCCCGCAGATTTATGTGGTGAGATCAAAAGACCGAAAGGCAATTCATGTCGCAGCTGTTTTTGCGAGTAATTTTTCCAATCACATGATTCGGATAGCAGAGGAAATCATGCGAAGACAAGGAGTTGATTTTGAGATGATCAAGCCGTTAATCATCGAAACCATTTCAAAAAGCCTACAGATCGGAGCCAAAAATGCGCAAACCGGACCAGCGATCCGGGAAGATTTTGAGACCCTGGAAGACCATCATCAATTTCTTAACTACAGCGAGCAGCTGGCAGAGATCTATCGATTGATCTCTCAGGATATCATGGATAGGTAAAATTTCCTCTCTCTATTTCAATGCTTTTGAAGTTTTTTAAATAGTAATAAATCAATAAAAAATGCTAAAATAAATTGTTTCTATTTTTTAAATTATTTAGATTCAATCAGTTATGGCCAATTTCTATTAAGTCTTTCAGCCATAATTTTTTAAACCCATTTTTAACAATTTCAAAAACAATTTACTTATGAGCTACGCAAATCGCACCCTCAGGTCACTTCCGTTCGGAAGAATCATCAGTGGCCCAATGATCGCGGCCATCCAGGCACAAGCCCTCGCCGCCCAGTCCACAGTCAACTTTATTAAGGAGGTGGGCTTTGTCCGAACCGACGCCAATCCTGCAGCCGGAGAAACAGCGGATGCTAACGGCGAAATGGGAGATGTAAGGAATGTCACTTTTAAATTTAAAAGGAAAACATCTGAAGGCTCTGCCGGAAGCAATCCTGCAGGAGAGGAAGAAGTTTCTTTGACCGTGCCAATTTTGACAATTGTTCCGATTCCTTACATCAGAATTGAGGAAATGACAATTCAGTTTACAGCTAATATTACAGAACAGCAGGAATATAAAAACTCATCTTCCTCAAGTAATAGCATCGCCACCGACACCACCCTGAATTTTAAGGCTGGAGGCTTTCTTTCCCCTGTTTCGGTATCATTGAACGCGAAGATTTCGACGCGCCATAACACCACCAGTACAGCAAGCTCACGAGTAAACAATGCTACTCAATTCACAATTGATATCAATGTCAAGGCTGTTCAGGATGAGATGCCTGCGGGATTAGCGAAGGTTCTGCATATTATGGAGTCAGCTATCCTGGAAAAACCTGCCACAGTCACTCCTTAATTTTCATTACTCACTCCATTTTTTACTTATCAACAAGCTTATGAGCCAGTTGAACCAGATTATAGCGTCTTTGTTGAGTGATATCAATGAGGCAAAGTCCAAAGCGGATGAATCATCCAGGAATTTGGCCAGAATTTATGCGTCTGACGATGTCCTTAAGTTTTTTCCTGTACCAAAGATTGGGATTCAGAACCTCGAGGTGGAGCTGAAGTATGCAATTGAGTCGGTTGAAGAGAAGCCATTTCAAAGCAGCCAGTCCAAAGAAAGGCTGGCTGCCTATGTGAAAAACTTCTCGGAGGATTTGGCAAAGGAACTTCGGATCGAACTCAGCAAAGAGTCCCTTTCAAATGAACTATATAAAGGGCTTGGATCTTATCCGAGTCAAGGTTGGGAGAAAAATGTAGCAAAAATGATCAGTGGTGAATTAGAATCTGTCACAAGTTCATTGACTGATTTTAGCAGGAGCATTCAGAAGGTTCAGCAGAATATCCAAAAATCAATCCCTGAACTGGTTCCTATTGCAGTAAAAAGCGAAGGATTTGCAGCAGTCCCCACCGAAAAAGGAAGCTACGAATTGATCAGTTTTGATAAAGCGGGAATTAGGGATTTTAAGGTGGTGAAAGAATACGCTTCAGAAAAAGAAGCCATTCTTGATGCAAATCTGATTAGTTCTTCCATTTCTTCCAACAAACTGGTGCTTTCTGATTTTTCTAAGGATCCTGTTTCGAAGTTGGATGCCGCAAAAATCAAAGCAGGGAATCTGGAAGTTCCGATCCAGGTGGTGAATGTTAAAGCTGCAAGTATTGCCCCAAAGGTTCTTTTCGAAGCTAGTTTTGCAGAAAAGGCTGTGTTCCTAAAGAATCCTGTCAGAATCCAACCATGGTTAATTGGCAGGCCCGCGGCACCCGCTCCCCCAGCATCCCCGCGTCCAACTTCTCAACCAAACCAGGAAGAAGATAGAACGCTTCAGGAAATAGCATCAGCTATATTGAAGAAAAAGATGATTCAGCTGGAGGCTGGTATCAGCAAAATAGCGATGGAAACAGTATCCACTGGATTGCAAGTTGCAGTGGATATCGAAAAGCTTAAACTCGTGAAACCTGAAAATATCATGACAATCAAGTTTACCCTGAATTCTCAGGACTTTACCATGCTGGACGACAATTCTAATGTTTCAATTCTTTAATACCTCAGACCATGATCACACCAAGGTATATATCAGAACTATTGGGGGCTCCAATGGCAGCAGTTATTCAAGCAGAAGCAATTGCTGCGAAAGCCACCGCTAATTTCATCAAAGAGGTGGGTTTTACGAAAGCGACCGACGCCTCAGATCCGGATTTTGGGGCTGTTCGAACGATTACTTTCAGTTACCAGCGCGTCAATGCAGATGGGACTATCCAGACCGCAACTTTGGCAATTCCGCTTTTAACGATTATTCCGATTCCTTCACTTCAAGTGGCTGAGGCAGAAATCGAGTTTGATCTCGCCTTGACTCAGCCTGAAGTCAGTACAAAATCTACTGCAAATTCAGGATCATTGGATAAGACATTTCTCAACAACAATGATGTGCGTCTCAGGGCAATTTTTGGGAAAAAACCATCTGCCAATCCAAATGCTCCTGCAAGTTCGGTAACGGCAAATATGAATGTGAAAATTAAACTGGTTCAGGCAGATTTGGCTGTAGGCATGGTTCAGCTGCTTAATATTCTTGATTCAAGCAATAAAGAAACCTGATGGCAACTCTGTTTTCAAAAATCAAAAGCTGGTTTTACATTTTTTTTTCCAGATCAAAAGCTGTGGAGGAAACGCCTAAAATGGTAGAACCTACACCAGCGGTTGAAATCTCCAGAACTCCGGGAATAAACTGTCCGGAATGCAAAACAAGGCTGGTCGTCAGCATCCAGCATTTAATTCAATATCAGCCTGTCGTTTGTTACAATTGTGGCTTGGAACTGATGATTGACCAGGATAAATCTCAGGGGGCAATTGAGTCTCTACGAAAACTTCAGTCGGGTCTGGATCAGGCTTCCAAAGTGAGACAAGAAACCGGGATTTGATTTCCTTTAATGATTCCAGCTTCCGAATTTCCCTGCCTGATAATCCCGGTAAGCTTCCTGGATTTCCTGCTGTGTATTCATTACAAATGGACCTTGGGCGACCATTGGCTCATTAAATGGAATAGAGTGACCCAGAATAAGGATTGAATCTTCCAGCGCTTCTACTGCAACCATTTCACCTTCATTGTTGAATTCTACCAAATTCCGGTAAGAAATTTCGACTCCATTTACTTTCAATTCTCCCCTAACGATGTAGAAAAAAATGTTCTCATTTGCCGGAATCGTCTTTTCAAACTTTCCTCCTTTTTCCAGGTAAATCGTGCTCATCGTCAAAGGGAAGGTCTCTTTGAATGCTCCTTCTACTCCGTTCCATTCTCCGAAAAGCTGCTGAACTCTCACTTTTCCTTCGTCAAGATGACTCATTGGGATCTCCTCTTTCTGCAATCCAACGTAGTTGGGATCGATCATCTTTTTCTTTGCAGGCAGATTCAGCCAAAGTTGCAAAATCTCCAGATCGCCTCCGTCTCTCTTGAATTCAGAACTGCTCACTTCCTCATGGATCAAACCGCGACCTGCAGTCATGTATTGCACTCCGCCCGGACCCATGACCGATTCATGACCGGATGAGTCCTTGTGCAGGATATCACCTTCGAGAATGAAAGTCACTGTTTCCATTCCACGGTGCGGATGCGGACCAAAAGGCAATCCCTGATTGTATTTCGGGTACGTTTGAAATCCGTGGTGATTCAAAAAGATAAATGGATCAATCTGCTGAAGGCTTCGTGTAGGCAAAGGGCTGTACGTAACCAGATCTGCAATTGGTCTATACTCTGCTTTATGAATTTTCTTAATCGTGCGCATGGAAGGGAAATTGATGTATAGACATTAAATGTAAACCAACCGTAAAAAGTTTCGGAAAACCTGAAACGCAGCTCATTAATTTCATCGGTCATCCAGCATTTTTTTTACTTCAGAGATTTATCCAAGGAAAGAATCGTCTGCAGCAAGACATTCGCACCGTTTGCAATATCTTCCTTCGTCGAAAATTCAGATGGAGCATGGCTGATCCCGTCTTTGCTCGGAATGAAAATCATTCCCATTGGAGCCAATCTGGCCATTTCCTGAGCATCGTGTCCGGCACCGCTTGGGAGATATTTGAAAGTAAATCCTAATGACTTGGCCGAATTCTCGATTGATTTCTGGATGGCAGGATCTGCCAAAGCTGGCTTACTGGCCACCTCTCTGTGAATGATACTTACTTCGGTCTTGCTTTCTTCCGCTAGTTTCTTGGCCTTTGCTTCGATTTCCCCATAAATCATCCAGATTTTTTCTGCAGAAAGATCCCGAAGTTCCAGGTTCAATTTTACTTCCCCCGGAATCACATTTCCTGCACCCGGATAAGCTTGAATTTTTCCTACAGTTCCTACCTGCGCACCTTCATGGGAAGTAACGATTTCGTTGATTGCCAAAACCAAGCGGGCAGCCGGAAGCATGGGATCTTTTCTCATATTCATCGGGGTAGTCCCGGCATGATTAGCGAAACCCGTGTAAGTAAATTCCCACCATTCTATTGCGACTATTCCTTCCACGACTCCTATATCCAGTTTTTCCCTATACAGATTTGCACCTTGCTCGATATGAAGCTCCAAAAATGCAGCAAGATCTCCGGGATTGCGTTTTACTTCAGCGATTCTGCTTGGGTCTCCGCCCAAAGCTTTGATTCCTTCTGATTGGGTAAGTCCACTTGAACTTACTGTTTTCAAAGCTTCCTGAGACAGTTGTCCGGCCAATGCCCGACTGCCTATGACTCCCCCTTCTTCATTGGTGAAAATGATCACTTCCAGCGGATGATCTGTTACGATTCCGTTTTCATGAAGAGTTTGGATCACTTCGATTGCGCCTAATGATCCGACAGGGCCATCGTAATCACCTCCGTTTGGAACTTCATCTATATGCGAACCAAAAGCGATTGGCTTCAATCCCGGAGTTTTTCCTGCACGTTTTCCGATGATATTTCCAGCAAAATCCACCGAAACTTCGAGGCCGGCATTTCTCATCAATTCCTTCACGTAAACTCGCGCATCAACATCATGCTGACTATATGCTACGCGGTCTGATCCTCCGGCTGCATTTTTTCCAAAGGTGGAGAGCTTCATTAAACTTGAGTGCAGCCGATCCTGATTGACTTTAGGGGGATCTGCCGGGAAATCCGGTGAAATAAAAAGGCTGAATGCCAGAAGTATAAATCCTAATAGAGGGTTCATGAGATTGGTGTTTGGTTCAATTTCCTGATTATCCTGCGAAAATCAAGTTGGTCTATAAAAAAAGTCCTTCTCTTACGGGAAGGACTTTTAAGAAGTTGTTATTTGTACTTCAGCAACAAGAGGTTTAAACCATCAAAGGATTTGATAAACTTCCTCATTTGGGCTGCTTCGGTCTTC
>VFKK01000041.1 GCA_009885605.1 Cyclobacteriaceae bacterium
CCACCATTGAATGGGATTATTCAGCCCCTGCAGCGAGCATAAAAGCAATTCCCTTCTCTGAGAATGGATGCCAAGGGGAAATTTTGGAATTAACTGTCCAATTCACCACGTCTGATCTGCTTAATTTACCGGTTGGCCAATCAGGAATTTGCGGACCGCAAACAGAGGTAATTATTTACAATGTGCCCGCTCCTTCAGCAGAAGGAACTTACCAATGGTTTGTCACCGGTGGTGAAATTAAATCAGGTCAGAGTACCAAATCAGTAGTAATCCTTTGGGATTTTGAATCTGAAATTCGAACTCTTTACTATCAGGAATCCGGGATTGCTAATTCTTGCCCAAGCAATTCTGAACAATTAACTATCGAAACAAGTCCAGAATTGCAATTGGAAACTGAGCAAACAGCCCCTTCCTGTTCGGGAGAAGCAGACGGCTCTATACTTATCAGTCCCGTTGGTGGTTCCGGGAATTTTGAATATTCTTGGTCGCATGATCCGGGCCTGAAGGGTAACAAAGCGGAAAATCTAAAAGCCGGAACCTATAAAGTCACGGTTAAAGATTTGTCAGGATGTACCGCTATCCGGAATATTGAAATAAAAGAGCCAGAGTCTTTAAGGTTTAATGGTCAAATAAAAATTAATCCTGTTTCCTGCTCGGGAGGGAATGATGGAGGGTTTGAAGTGGCCGTCTTGGGCGGAACTGCTCCCTATACTATTGAAGGGATAGAATCGTCTTGGGATGGAACTACTCTCAGCGTAGAGGGAATGGCTGCAGGCAAGTTTTCACTGTTCATTTTAGATGCTAAAAGTTGCTCTATTCCTGTTGAAGGAACAATAATGGGAGCAGAAGCTCTTTCTGTAAATTTCATTCAGGAAAGTCCGGGATGCCCGGGTGGAAATAACGGCGAACTTTCTGTTACAGTCAAAGGAGGAGTGCCACCCTACAAATACGCATGGGATTACAGTGGAAAGTTGATTGTTTCAACAGGACAAAACACCAGTTTGTCAACTAGTGCAACCCTTAGCTCCATGTCGTCAGGAGAATATGCTGTTACCATTACAGACGTTACGGGTTGTGTGGTTACTGCTTATGGTAGCATTGAAGAATCCAAGCCTCAGGTAAGAATGCCAAGTGGTTTTGATCCTGAAAAGGGATCATTTGAACCTATTTCCAACTGTTCAGTTACTTATAAAATGATGGTTTTTGACAGATGGGGTCAAGTGATGTATAGCGGATCTTCCGGATGGGATGGTTTAGCCCGCAACAAGGTGGTCCCTCCCGGAACCTATTTTTATAGAGTTGAATACAGTTTTAGTATCGAACAAAAGACGGAATTTGAAGAAATACAAGGGTTTGTCACGCTGATAAGGTAAATTTCAGTGAGTTGAAACGGGGGAGGAATGATAAATCCAAAGGGACTGATTTTTAGATGTATTTTTTTACTGATCCCAATGTTGATCAGCACCTTTGCTTTTGCCCAGCTCAGTACTTTAGGTAAAGAATTTTATGTGGGTTTTATGGATAATAACTCCACCCCGAATTCGACACCTCCAAGAAGAGATAAGGCCATCATCATCCTTACAGCAAATGAAAAATCCAGTGGAATCATTCGAACACCAAAACAATCCATTCCTTTTTCATTAGAAGCCGGCCAGCAATTCATCAGAGAATTTGACGGAGAGTCGGAGAATTTGATTGTCAGGAGTTCAGGAGAGAAAGAGTTCAAGAGTCTTTACATAAGTTCTTCAGGCAATATTGCTGTTCATGCGATCAATGGAAGAGAATATAGCACAGATGGTACGGTCGTGTTGCCGGTCAATTCTCTTAGCAAGGAATATATGGTTATGGCTCATCACGATGTATTTGGGCCTACCCAGTCACCGGGGGGTAACCGGAATTTTGAAAGTACACTTTTGGTAGTGGCAATTGAAGATGACACCAAAATTGAAATAATTCCTTCAGCCCGAACCATCAATACAATTCCTGCAGGGTCTCCAATTTTTGTGACCCTGGATGAGGGAGATAGTTACCAAATCAAAGCTAATGGAGATTTGACAGGTTCCACGGTTCGTGTATTGAACGGTGAAACCGGAGAATGTAAGAACATTGCCGTATTCGGCGGGAATAAAATGACAAGTGCAGGAGATTGCGGCAGCACGGGAGATCATTTGTTTCAGCAGGCTTATCCGCTCAATACCTGGGGAAAATCTTACATCCATATCCCTTGGAGAGGACGAACTTCCGGTGAAATCGTCAAAGTTCTGGCATCCCAAAACGGAACACAAGTACGATTAAATGGTCAGCTGAAAGGAACGATTGACGCGGGTAAATTTTTGAGATTTGAGTTTGGGAAAAATGAAGTCGTCGCTATCGAGACTTCCAAGCCATCCTCAGTTGCGGTCATTACAAAAAGTGGTTTCTGCAATGAATTTGGGGCAGCCGCACTGGGTGATCCATCCATTATTTCTTATACACCAAATAGCCAACGAATGGAATCCTTGTTTTTTTCCACTGGCAAGCTGGTAGGAAGTTTCAACCAGGACATTGAGCATTTCCTGAATGTGATAGTTCCGAAAGGTGCAGAAAATCAAACGATCCTGAATGGTCAAAATATAGGATCGCAATTTAAGCCTATTTCCGGTGTTGACTTTTCGTATGCTCAGGTTCAAATCAACAAAGGAGTAAATTCACTCGTAAATCCGGAAGGATTTATTGGGTATGCATATGGATCAGGGTCTATTGAATCTTATGGTTTTGCAATCGGAGCAAAATTGGAAAAGATCCAATATGAAATTGAAACCAAGTATGATTTTGAGGTAGAAGGAGATAAAGTTGCTTGCCTGAATCAGGAAGGTCTTTGGAAAATTTTACCAGATAATCCCCTTTTTACAGATTTTACCTGGGATTTTGGAGATGGAACTCCACCCGTGAGTGGTCAGGAAGTCCCTCATACTTTTGTAAAAGAAGGGAAATTTAAAGTTAAAATCCTGGCATCAACGGGTAGCGGAAGATGCGATCAGGAAGAAGAATTTACGTTTGATGTGGAGGTGAAAAAGGTAAGTGCCGAAATAGCCGGTCCGGAATCTGTTTGTCCTCAGATTGATGAATTCACTTATGTATTAGAAAATAAAATTGAAGTTGAATCAACGATATGGGAAGTAGGTGGAGGTGCAGTTATTTCAAAAACGGATTCAACCATAACCATAAAATGGGGAGCGCCAAATCTATCCGCTTTCGTGAAGGCAAGTGTTTTTAACGAGTTTGGCTGCCCCGGTGAATTGATTGAGTTGAAAGTGGAAATCACAGAGAAGATAGAGCCCGGATTACCCGAAGGTCCAAGCGGTATTTGCGGGGCTCAAGTCGGGAATCTGGTCTATAAGGTTCCCTTTCCTTCCAGTGATCGTTCTTACGCCTGGACAATAACCGGAGGTCAGATTATTTCTGGTCAGAACTCAGAGAAAATCGAAGTAGTCTGGAATCTGAATGCTCCTCTCAAGACTTTATTTTTTGATGAAAGCAGCAAAGTAAATGGTGCCTGCAAGGGGATTTCAGAAGTTTTGAAACTCCAAATTTATCCTGAATTCAAAGCCAATCAAGCGCAAACACAAAATCCGGCTTGTCCTGGAGTTTCGGATGGTTTTATCAAATTGGCTCCAAGCGGAGGCTCTGGAACTTATACTTATGTATGGTCACATGATCCAAGCCTGAAAAATAGTCTGGTAGAGAATCTTGAGGCCGGATTCTATGAAGTAATTATTTCCGATGCCTCGGGATGTGATTTTGAAGTACTCAAAATTGAATTGAAAGAACCTAAAGCTCTTGAGGTTTCGGGTTTGATTCAAATTAATCCGGTTTCCTGTGCTGAAGCAAGTGACGGCTCTGTGAGTTTCGGAATAGCCGGCGGGACTCCTCCGTTTACTGTAGAAAGGCAAACTTCTTCCTGGAATGGAAGCAGGCTGACAGTTTCCGGCTTCGCTATTGGAGAATTCTCCCTGACTGTAGTAGATTCAAGAGGTTGTGCCCTTGCTGTAAAGGTTGAGATCACAGGTCCTGATCCGCTTACCCTGACATTTCAGGAAGAAAGTCCTGGTTGCCCGAGTGGTTTTGACGGAGAATTGCAGGCGATTCCGGCAGGTGGATCAGGCCCCTATTTTTATTTATGGGAAAATGGGTCAACCAGAAGAAATCTGGATCAGCTTTCCTCAGGTGATTTCACCGTCACTGTTACGGATTCCAATGGTTGTACCGTCACTGGCACCGGAACTGTATCTGAGGCTGTACCTCAAGTAAGGATGCCAAGTGGTTTTGATCCTGAAAAGGGAGCTTTGGAGCCTATTGCAAATTGCACAATTACGTATGAATTAATGGTTTGGAACCGTTGGGGGCAATTACTTTATACCGGAACTAAAGGTTGGATTGGAACGTATAAAAATGAATTCGTGCCTCCGGGCGTCTATTCTTATTTTTTAAAGTTTGAGTATTCCGAAGGAAATCAGAAAAAATTCAACGATCAGAAAGGTACTATTACCTTGATTCGATGATTGTTCAAAGTAATAATTTCAAAGTCTCCAGTTTTGGATATTTTTGTCAACGAAAGATTTTTAACCTACTATGAAAAAGATTTTAATCACCGGAGGCGCCGGATATATCGGATCCCACACGGCAGTTGAATTAGTAAACTCGGGCTTTGAACCCATCATCATCGATGATTTATCAAATTCCAATGAAGATGTAATCGAAAGATTAGAGGAAATAACCGGAAAACGGCTTGCTTTTTACCTGGGAGATTGCAGTGACCGGGCATTGCTGGATAAAATTGCAAAAGAACACGAGTTAAGTGGGGTAATCCATTTCGCAGCCTTCAAAGCTGTAGGAGAAAGCACTAAGCTTCCTTTGAAGTACTACCATAATAATGTAGGTTCTTTGCTGGTTTTACTCGATTCCATGAAGGACAAGGGCATTAAAGACCTCGTATTTTCTTCTTCATGCACAGTATATGGGCAGGCGGATCAATTGCCTGTGACGGAGGAAACACCTCGAAAAGACGCTGAAAGTCCCTACGGAAATACAAAGAAAATCTGTGAGGATATTCTGAAGGATTTTGTAGCTAGCAAGCCGGGAATCCGTGTGATTTCACTTCGCTATTTCAATCCGATTGGTGCCCATCCATCGGCTAAAATAGGAGAACTACCTTCTGGAATCCCTAGTAATCTGGTCCCTTTTGTCACTCAGGTTGCAGCTGGAATCCGTGAAAAGGTTACAATTTTCGGGGATGATTACGATACGGTTGACGGAACTTGCGTCCGCGATTACATTCATGTGGTTGACCTGGCTGATGCTCATGTGAAAGCCTTAGCATTTCTGGAAAAGCAGCCTGTTGATTCCTATGAAGTGTTTAATGTAGGAACGGGTAATGGAAATACAGTTTTGGAAGTAATCCAGACTTTTGAAAAAGTGAATGGCTTAAAACTAAATTATCAAATCGGGCCAAGAAGACCGGGTGACGTGGTTAAAATTTGGGCAGATACTCGAAAAATCAACACAGTCCTCGGATGGTTTCCGCAGTTCACTTTGGAAAATTCCTTGCATGATAGCTGGAGTTGGGAGAAAAGTCTCAGGAAGTCAGAAGTTTGAAAGCTGAAGGCTGAAAGATTGAATTCCACTGATCAGAATATGGTCAGTGGTTTTTTTATGAAACCTCGAAAGAAGGAAAACAAAAAAAGCCTTGATTTCTCAAGGCTTTAGAAGCGGAATGGACGGGACTCGAACCCGCGACCTCCTGCGTGACAGGC
>VFKK01000107.1 GCA_009885605.1 Cyclobacteriaceae bacterium
CTGCTATTTCCTATTTGTTGTTCAACCTGATTTTGGGTGATTTTTCATATTATTTTCTCCCGGGATTTCTGATAGGATATTCAAGTTATTTGGCTGTTCATTTTATTGTTCACGCCTATAATCCACCAAAAAATTTCTTGAAAGTCCTTTGGGTAAATCACGCTATTCATCATTACAAAGATCCCGATATTGCGTTCGGAGTTTCCACTCCGCTTTGGGATATCATTTTCGGAACCATGCCTAAGAAGGATTAAGAAAAAACCAAGCCTCCTGATTTCAGGAGGCTTTTTTGTAATATCTGCGAATGAAAAAGGTATCAATTATAGGACTCGGTTGGATTGGTTTGCCATTGGCACGCCATCTGAAATCACATGAAATAGACGTGGTTGGAAGCACTACCTCTGCCGAAAAACTGGGCCGAATCCAGCTGGAAGGAATTACCGCGGTTCAATTTGATATGATCCCATTTCCTCAGGGAAAGGGCTTCCAAGTTCTTTTTCAGGCAAATGTTTTGGTGGTAAATATTCCTCCGAGATCCCGAACTCAGGGGGCAGATTTTTACCTGGAGCAATTGAAGTTTTTGCGAAGCATGATCGATCAATCCCAAATCAAGAAGGTAATTTTTGTCTCTAGCACAGGAATCTATCCGGAGATTTCTGAGGAAGAAGAATACGCAGAGGATTATCCCTTGTCGCTCGAAAACTGCGGAAATCAAACCCTTCTGAAGGCTGAGCAAATGATGGAGACAGAAAGGGATTTTGATCTCACGATCGTCCGTTTCGGTGGCTTGATGGGTGGAGACAGGATACCCGGAAAATATTTTGCAGGCAAAGAAAATGTCGCCGGACATACCCGGGTAAACTTCATTCATCGAAATGACGCAGTTGGGATCTTGACTTGGATCATAGAAAATGATCTTTGGAATGTGGTTTATAATGGAGTGGCACCGATTCATCCCTTGCGGAAAGATATTTACGAGCGAAATCATCAGGAAATGGGATTTCCGCTTCCTTCAAGTTACCAGCAAGCAAATGCTGGAGAAGACCGACTGATTTCCGGGAAGAGAATCCTGGAAACCGGCTTCCAATTTGAATTCCCAAATCCGCTTGATTTCAAATACGAAAGATGAAAAAGGGTTCGACAATTATCTGAATGCCAGTGTTTGTCATTTCAACTTTTTGATCTTAGCTTTTGTGAAAAATTGAGATCAAGATGAATTGGGAGGGATTTGGTGAGCGTTGGATACGAGTGGCTGAGATCACCACATTCCGCTACTTTTTTATTGCCGGACTGGCATTTTTCATCTTTTATTTCCTTCTCAAAAACGTCCTTGCTAGCCGCAGGATGCAGGATAAATTCCCCGGAATAAAGCATTATTCGCGGGATATACTTTTCTCTCTGATCACCATTTTAATTTTTGCTACTATGGCTGCATTGGTCTTCACAGCCTTGAGGGATTACACCAATCTGTTCCTTCCTTGGGACAAGTACGGCAGCGTATATTATTTTCTGACTTTTCCGCTGATGCTGCTGATTCACGATGCCTATTTCTACTGGATGCATCGATTGATGCATCAGCCCAACCTCTTCCGATACATCCATCGTGTTCATCACCTTTCGACCAATCCGTCACCCTGGACTGCTTATGCTTTTCATCCCTTGGAGGCTATCATCGAGGCAGGGATTATCCCCGTGATCGCGTTTACGCTTCCGGTAAATTTTTCAGCCTTTGCCTTATTTCTCCTTTTCCAATTCTTCTACAATGTTTATGGTCATTTAGGCTATGAACTTTTCCCAGCTCGATTCAACAAAACATGGATCGGAAGATGGGTCAATACCGGAACGGCGCATAATCAGCATCACCAGTTTTTTCACGGAAATTATGGCTTGTACACCTTGATTTGGGACAGAATGTTTGGGACGCTTCGCAAAGATTACGATGCGAAATTCGATCAAGTCACCGGAAAAGAATTGATAATGAAAAATGATTAATTGGACATGGATGCCTGAATACCGTCAATCTCTCATTCTCTCAATCTCTTTTCTCCATTCCCTTTAATTAATTTTTATCCCTATTTTCCAACTTCAATCACCCAACGATTTTTCCATGCTCAAAAGAGGGATCCGCAAATGGGATCTGGTTTTCCTGATTATCAACTCTGTCATCGGGGCAGGGATTTTCGGCCTGCCTGCCAAAGCTTTTGCACTTTCGGGTCCCTATTCACTTCTGGCTTTTGGAGTTTGTGCTGTGGTCATGCTAGTGCTGATTCTGGTTTTTATGGAAGTGAGTTCGCGGTTTGACCGGACGGGCGGACCTTATTTGTACATAAAAGAAGCATTTGGAGATATTCCTGCTTTTGCGGTCGGCTGGGTTTTGATGCTCACTAGACTCTTCAGTTACGCAACGCTGATCAATTTGCTAGTGATTTATCTTTCCTTTTTCTCACCGATTTTTCAGGAAAACTGGATGCGGGTCACGATTATCCTTGGGGTTACGGCGATTCTGACCGGAATCAATTTGCTCGGGATCAAAGACTCCACCAGGACGACCAATATCCTGACCGTATCCAAACTGATTCCACTTTCTCTGTTCATCCTGGTGGGATTATTCTTTCTGAATCCTGTGGCTTTTGATTTCAGTTCCCCGCCTCCCATGCCTGATTTTGCGAATACTGCTTTGCTTCTGATATTCGCTTTTGGGGGATTTGAGGCTGGTTTGGTGATATCGGGTGAAGTGGAGAATCCACGGAAAAACTTACCCTTTGCCCTGATGACAGCGGCCTTGATCATCACCGTTTTTTACGTGCTGATTCAGGTGGTTTCTATTGGAACACTCCCCAATCTGGCAACATCTGATAAGCCACTGGCCGATGCTGCTACTCTGATAATGGGGTATGGAGGTGGTTTATTTATTACCATCGGAGCTATAATCTCCATCCTCGGAACGCTGAATGTTCAGATTCTGAGCGGTTCGCGATTGCCATTTGCACTGAGCGAATCCAATCAGTTTCCGAAGATTTTTTCTTTTGTCCATCCCAAGTTTCGCACTCCTTCGATTGCTGTGATTTTCTTTGCGGTTCTGATTGTCATCGTTGCGTTGGTTTGGGATTTTATGGGTTCGCTTGCGATTTCTGTAATCGCCCGTTTGCTGATTTATTTATTGGTTTGCGGCTCTTTGATTCGCCTTCGGCAAAAGAGTCCCAACGCTGATTATTATCGAATTCCCTTCGGTATTCCGTTGGCCGTGATAGGAATGGGAGCCACAATCTGGCTTTTGAGCGGAACCCAATTTGAAGAAATCAAAGACATGGCACTTTGGACTGTGTTGGGTTTTGTGATTTTTGGATTGAATCAGATTTTCAGAAAGAAATCCTGAAAGCTGCTTTTGAGTCAAATAAATCCTGTTTGACTACCCGATAAAAAACCCGATATTTTAGCATTAGTCTGCCCAAAACCTGCTTTTCAATAATGAAATACTCCCTGCGAATTGTACTCAATTGTTCCATTTTAGGCAGTTTTCTTTTTTCCGCCTGCGGTGAAAAAAAAACCAGAATCGATTACTCCGGCTGGGCACATTATGGAGGTTCGGAAGACGGAGCCAGATATTCGTCCTTGTCTCAAATCACCACTGAGAATGTGGCCCAACTTGAAGTCGCCTGGACATATAATACCGGCGATGCGGGCGAAAGAAGTCAGATTCAATGCCAGCCAATTGTGGTCAACGGCCTTTTGTATGCGACGACACCCAAATTGAATGTCTTTGCGCTGGATGCGGCTACCGGAGCTGAAGTCTGGAGATTTGATCCGTTTCAAGTTTTGGGAGGGGAAAACAGTTGGGCAGGAACCAACAGAGGGGTGAGCTATTGGGAAAACGGAGATGACAAGCGAATCCTATTTGGCGCTGGCAATTGGTTGATGGCAGTAAATGCTTTGACAGGGGAACCCATAATGGATTTTGGGGTTGGTGGAAAAGTGGATCTTCGAAAAGATCTCGATACGGACATGGAAGATTTCCTGATTGTGGCCAATTCGCCGGGTGTTGTTTACGAGGATTTGATCATTATCGGGATGCGACTTTCCGAAGGTCTCGATGCCGCTCCGGGAAATATCCGTGCTTACAATATCCGAACTGGCAAGCGCGAATGGATTTTTCACACCATTCCGCAGGAAGGGGAATTTGGCTACGAAACCTGGGACAAAGAACATATCAGGCAAATCGGCGGAGCGAATAACTGGGCAGGAATGACAGTGGATCACGAGCGTGGAATTGTTTATGTGCCAACCGGTTCGGCCACCTATGATTTTTGGGGAGGCTATCGTCCAGGAGACAATCTTTTTTCCAATTCTTTATTGGCGTTGGATGCCAAAACCGGAAAGCGAATCTGGCATTTTCAGGCCGTCCATCACGATGTCTGGGATCGGGATTTTCCTGCAAATCCCAACTTGATCCGAATTCAGAAAGATGGAAAGTGGATCGATGCTGTTGCGCAGATTTCCAAGCAAGGCTATACCTATGTCTTTGATAGGGAGACGGGCGAACCTGTCTGGCCAATCATCGAAACTCCCGTCACTCAGTCCACACTTCCCGGCGAGCAGACTTCCCCAACTCAGCCCATACCGAGTTTGCCGGAGCCGTTTATGAATATGGTTTTTGAGGATAAAGACATACTGAATCTGAAGCCGGAATGGGAAGCTCAGGTTCGGGAGAAACTTGGCGATTCCAAAATGGGAGATACCTGGTTGCCTCCGAGCGCTGATAATGGAATTGTGCTTTTCCCGGGAATGGACGGCGGCGGAGAATGGGGCGGAGCGTCCTTTGACCCGACCAATCAGACGATGTATGTGAATGCCAATCAGATTCCGTGGGTCATCCGGATGACTGCGAATGCAAATTTCGAAAATATCGGACAGGCTGTTTACACCAATTATTGCGGGACTTGCCATGGGCTGGAGCGACAGGGTAACCCGCCTGCAATCCCAACTTTGCTTGGAGTAAAAGAAAAATACACAGCTGATTCATTGGATATTCTTTTGCAAAAAGGGCGAGGTGCAATGCCTGCATTCGGACATATTTCCAAAGAAGAACGAATGATTTTGGTCGATTACCTGATGGGGAAAGCTGAAGCTCCTGCCGATAAAAAGGAGATGGAAGCTGCAAAATCCATGCTTTACCCTCGATACTACATGAATGGCTATCAAAAGCTGACGACCAACGAAGGGCTTTATGGAAGCAATCCGCCTTGGGGACTTTTGACTGCGATCGACATGAGCACTGGAAAGAAAAAATGGCAAGTGACGCTGGGTGAAATTGACTCGCTGAGCGCTCAAGGCTTTGCTCCTACCGGAACCGAAAACTACGGTGGGCCGGTTGCCACAGCCGGGGGAGTTCTATTTATTGCTGCTACCAAAGATGAAAAAATCAGGGCTTTCGACAAAGAAACAGGGAAAATCCTTTGGGAAGCCAAGCTTCCGGCTTCGGGTCATGCTACCCCTGCAGTCTATGAGAAAAACGGAAAGCAATATTTAGTGATCGCTTGCGGAGGAGGCAAAGGAACGAAGAGCGGGGATGCTTATGTGGCTTTTGCACTTCCGGATTAATCTTTTCTCCCAGAGCGAAAATCTGTTTCTTTTCTCAATAAGTCGAAAATCTCAAAATTTGGAAATTCTTAATTTCCACTTTCTAAACCACTGAATTTCACCACTAGTTTGTCATATAATTGTTAGATTCCTGATTCAATTTTGGTTTCAAAGCCCAATCTCAATCCCTCACCAGATGATCAACTTATCCGCATTATTAGAAAACAGTGCAAGAAAATATCCCGCAAAGGATGCTTTCATTTTTATGGACAAGCATCTCAGCTTTGCCCAGATTAACGGTGCTGCAAACAAAGTGGCAAATGGACTGAGAGAAGCCGGGATCAACATCGGAGATCGTGTTGCGGTCAGCTGTCTGAATCTGCCGTATTTTCCTATGGTTTATTTTGGGATTTTAAAAGCAGGAGCGATCGTGGTTCCGCTCTCCGTACTTCTGAAACGTGATGAGATCGAATACCACCTGAAAGATTCCGGTGCCAAAGCCTATTTCTGCTTTGAGGGAACAGCCGATTTACCGATGGCAAAAGAAGGATTTGCGGGATTTCAGAAAGTGGAAACCTGCGAGCATTTCTTCGTCATCACTCCCCAACTTACCGACCTTTCGCCTATAGAAGGAATTAAAACGATGGGAATGCTGATGGCAAATCAATCGGCGGATTTTCCCACAGTTCAGACAGGTGCGGATGATACGGCGGTGATTATTTATACTTCGGGCACGACCGGCAAACCAAAAGGAGCAGAATTATCCCATTCTAATCTGGCTTTCAACGCCATGCTTTCGGTGAATATTTTATCCCTTCAAAATGACGATACTCAACTCATAGTTCTTCCTTTATTCCACATTTTCGCGATGACGGTTTTGATGAATGCCGGACTTTGCAAAGGTGCCACCAGCGTTTTATTGCCTCGATTTGATGCTGAGCAGGTACTCGGTCTGATGCAAAAACATGAGGTTTCGGTGTTTGCAGGAGTTCCGACGATGTACTGGGGTTTGCTCAATTATGAGAACACAAAATTCGATCTGAAACTGATCGCAAAGAATCTGAAAACCTGTGTTTCCGGAGGAGCAGCACTTCCGGTGAATGTGCTGGAAAATTTCGAAGCAAAATTCAATGTCCCGATTTATGAAGGCTACGGCATGTCCGAAGGTTCGCCCGTAGTGACTTTCAACCAAAAGGAATTTGGCAAAAAACCCGGATCTGTCGGAACACCAGTTTGGGGTGTGGAGGTGAAAGTAGTGGATGCAGAAGGCAAGGAGTTGCCCGTGGGTGAAAAAGGGGAATTGATCTACAGAGGTCACAATGTGATGAAGGGCTATTACAATAATCCCGAAGCAACTGCCCAAACCTTAAAAGATGGCTGGCTGTACTCAGGAGATGTGGCAATAAAGGATGAGGAAGGATTCTTCTTTATCGTCGATCGTACCAAAGAAATGATCATCCGAAACGGGCTGAACGTTTATCCTCGGGAAATTGAGGAAGTGATGATGAGGCATGAGGCAGTTTCCATGGTTGCGGTAATCGGGGTCAAAAATGATGAGTCCGGTGAAGAAATCAAAGCCTGCGTGGTGTTGAATAAGGGACATATCCTCACCGAATCTGAATTGAAAGCCTGGACCAAAGAAAACATCGCCTCCTATAAATATCCGCGCATCATCCAGTTTATGGAAGCCTTACCGATGAGCGCCACAGGCAAAATCCTAAAGAAAGAATTGAGCTAAAAACAGAGATCAAATTTTCCGTATCAGGTAAATACCTAAGTGTTTTGAATCAAGTGAACCAGGGTAATTTGGAGCTCTTCCAATGAAAAGGAGGCTGTAAATTTCAGTAAGACGGAAAAGCGCTTCCTCTTTCAAAATTTCATCCTTCTTTCGGAATTCAAAAAGCTACCTTTGCCAAATGTCCACACCCCTCAAAAGTCAGGCAGAGATTCTGGCCAAACTTGGAATCCTTCAATTGAATCCGATGCAACTTGCTGCTCAAAAGGCAATTGATTCTTCTTCTGAAATTATTTTGCTTTCCCCAACAGGCACAGGAAAAACGCTTGCTTTTTTGTTGCCTTTGATTCAAGGGCTAGACGCAACTTTGGAGGAAATTCAGATCGTGATTATCGTGCCTTCGCGGGAATTGGCGATTCAGATTGAACAGGTCATGCGGGAGATGGGAACAGGCTATAAAGTAAATGCAGTCTATGGCGGTCGAACTGGTTCCAAAGACCGCATTGAAATAAAGCACCGGCCGGCCGTCTTGGTAGGAACCCCCGGAAGAGTTGCGGATCATTTGAGAAGAGAGGCATTTGACACAGCTCACATTCAGACATTAGTTTTGGATGAATTTGACAAATCGCTCGAAATAGGCTTCGAAAGCGAAATGAAGGATATCCTCCATTTGCTGCCGAAAGTGAAGAAAATGCTCTTGACTTCTGCCACTCAGGGGGTGGAAATCCCCGGATTTGTCCGCTTAAAAAACCCAACCATCGTTGATTTTTTGGAGGAAAAAATCACGCAATTGCAGGTCAAAAAGGTTTTATCCCCTACGAAGGACAAACTAGAAACACTTCTCGCTTTGCTTGGTCATTTGGCCGGGCAAAACGGAATCATCTTCTGTAATTTTAAGGATTCAATTGA
>VFKK01000118.1 GCA_009885605.1 Cyclobacteriaceae bacterium
CCAGTTGCGGCTACAGTTCCACATCCACCTGTTAGAGGGATGGAATAATTATAAAATCCCGGAGTAACAGAACTAGCGATCGTGCCATCAATTGTAATTTGGTTTGAAGCAAAAGAGGCTGTCAGTCCAGCTGGTAACCCAGACGCAGCTCCAATTCCAGTAGCGAGGGTCGTCGTATGGGTTACAGTGGATGCAATAGCACTATTCAAACAGACACTCGGATAGGCAGAGGTAGCCGTAGCAGTACTTTTCTGTATTGTAATTGTATTAGAAGTTGCGGGGCTCGTAGCTCCACATCCTTGAGCATCTTGGTAATTAACTGTTACTGACTTACTACCTGGGGTCAGCCATTTCAATACCAAATTAGGAAATCCATTGCCACCTGAAGTAATTGTATAATCTGTACCAGAAACACCAGGAATTGTCCACACATAGGCTGTTTCGCCAGTTTGGGTAGAATAAGTGACATCGGTATCAACACATGGTGTGCCACTTGGCTGAGCTGTAAAGGAGACAACTGGTAAGGCATGGACAATGATTGCACCGGAAGCAGAACTTGTAGCAGTGGCACCACAAGATCCTGAAACAGTCACATAATAGTAGCGTGTTCCGGCAGTATTGTTAGGTGGAGTATAGCTGTTTGAAGTGGCAGTAGGAATTAGAGTGCCGCCTACATTGGAATTAGCGGTATTACTATACCACTGATAAGTAAGCCCTGTATTATTTGCGCCAGATACAGAAAGAGCTGTAAAAGCAGTAGTATTTATACAACGTGATTGTGCTGCCAAACTTGGAGTAATAATAGAGGCTGTGGCATTTACGGTAATCGTACCTGTAGCGCTAAACGTTCCACAACCACCAGTAAGCGGAATGGTGTAATTGAAAACCCCAGATGCTGTAGGTGTCCCTGAGATGGTAATAATATTGCCTGCCCAAGTAGCTGAGACCCCGGCAGGTAGTCCATTTGCTCCTGCTACACCGTTATTTGAAATTCCAGTAGCACCAGTTGTGTTGTGGGTAACAGGAGTTGGCATTAGCACACTAATACAAACAGTAGGGGTTGCGGATGCTGCGGTGACGGTATTGTTTGGATTTACAATAAATGCTCCAGAAACAGCACTTACAGCTGTAGGACTACAACTCCCTGTAACTACTGCATAATAATAAGTAGTATTGGCTACTGCTGCGGAAGGCGTATAATTCGATGAAGTTGCACCAGAGATTAGGGTTCCCCCCGAATTGGAAGGTGCAGTATTTGAATACCATTGATAGCTAATTCCAGTTCCGGTAGCGGTAACCGAAATAGCAGTGAATGGAACTCCAATACATCTGGTTTGGGCAGCTGTACTCTGAGAAGTAATGGTGGGTAATCCATTTATGGTAATGGTTCCGCTAGCATTGATAGCTCCACATCCACCTGTCAGAGGGATTGAGTAATTAAAGGTTCCTGAGGTGGTAGGAGTGCCTGAAAAAGTAATCGTGTTGGTAGCCCAGGCCACTGATACTCCTGGAGGCAGGTTAGATGCTGCGCCAATTCCTGTTGCTCCGGTAGTTGCTTGAGTGACACCAGTAAGAGCAGATCCTTGACAGAATGTACTCGTGGAAATAGCCCCAGCAGTATTATTTGAGGTCACTGTGATGGTTCCGGTTGCGCTTACCCCACCGCAACCATTCAAAGGAATAGTGTAATTGAATATTCCGAAAACTGAGGGGGTGCCAGAAATAGTGATGGTATTCGAGGCAAAGCTTGCAGTCACCCCATTTGGAAGTCCGGTTGCCGTTCCAATGCTTGTGGCATTAGTAGTGGAATGGGTAATTGCTGTAAGGGGAGTATTGATACAAAGGGTAGGAGTATCCGAGGGAGCGCTTACCGTATTGTTTGGGTTGACGACAAAGGCTCCAGAGATTATGCTAGTAGCAGCAGGAGAACATGTACCAGTGACAACGACATAGTAATAAAGTGTTCCTGCAACTGCCGAAGAAGGCGTGTATGTGTTAGAGTTAGTCCCTACAGTAGTACCACCAGATGTAATAGCAGTTGTATTGGAGTACCATTGATAGCTTATGCTTGTTCCCGAAGCAGTAACAGAAATGGGAGAGAATGCATTTCCAATACATACAGTTTGAGTAGCGGTGCTCTGAGCACTAATCGCTGGAGGAGAATTTACTGTTATAGTACCAGTGGCTGTTGAACTTGTACAGCTTCCAGTTGGTGTAATGGTATAATTAAAAGTTCCTGAAACTGTAGGGGCTCCGCTGATAGTCAAATCGCCATTAGTATAATTTGCGGTGACGCCAGTAGGAAGTCCTGTTACGTTAGCCCCAAATGCACCAGCAATTACATAGGTAATGTTTCCAATACCTGTGCCTCTACAAACTGTTTGATTATTGCTTCCTATCGTGGAGGTTAATGTAGTAGAGCAAGACCAAGAAACGTTAATTTGACCATTTGCTCCAGCTCCACCCGTATTTGTATTCCCGTTGGCACCTCCACCTCCACCTCCAGGCACTAAACCTGGGTTTCCATCAGAATTATTATTTCCTCCGTTTCCTCCGTTTCCTCCACCTGCTGGAGCAGTTGCTCCAATTTGTGTAGTGGCACTAACGCCAACAGCAGCTGTTCCGGCAGAAGAACCTCCACCGGCAGAAGTAGATCCTGATCCACTTGCGCCACCTCCACCACTCCATTTTGTTATGCCAATACTTGAAGCAGCTAATCCTCCAGCTCCGCCTGTGCTTCCTGAAGCACCAGCTCCTCCTTTGGCTAGTAATATAGTGTTTGAATTAAACCAGGAGTCTCCTCCCAAAGAGCCTGCTGCTCCTCCAGAACCAATTTGATACGAGTATGAAGATGGTAATGAACCGGAGAATGTGATTGATGCAAACGCACCGCCTCCACCACCGCCTCCTTTATTACCTGAACCACCGCCTCCACCAGCTCCCCAAACCTGGACTGTCAGAGATGGGATTTTGTGAGGGGTTGTAAATGTTGAACCAGATGATAAGGTTTGACTCTGCCCCAAAGCTTTCTCAGGTATGCATAGCATTGCAAACCCAACCAAAATGGTTAGGAAAAAAATTGAATTTGAAAAAGCCAAAACTTGCTTTTTATTCATAAGTGCTATTCAAATGTTCTATATATATGGATGATCTATCACCTTAAGGTTTACTATGATTATTTCCATTACATTTTTCTGTCTTAGAAGTACAATTTTTTATCTAGTAAAGAATAATATTCTGTTAAATATTAAAACAGGGCCATAAATCTAAGTTTTATAATATAAAAAACAAATAAAATAATGAATAGTAAAATGAATGTTACTGATTAGAAAAAAAAATAGCCGGACTCTTTCGGGTCCGGCTATTCAAATTGGGTATTAAATTTTATCCATTCATACTGATCAAAAACTCAGCATTGTCGCGGGTTCCTTTCATTCTGTTGAGTAGGAATTCCATCGACTCCTGAGAGTTCATGTCGCTCATCAGTTTTCGCAGGATCCAAACTCGCTGCATCTCTTCTTTGTCCATCAACAAGTCTTCCCTTCGAGTACCTGATCCGAGAACATCAATAGCAGGATAAATTCTTCTGTTGGCAAGCTTACGATCCAGTGCCAGTTCCATGTTGCCTGTTCCTTTGAATTCTTCAAAGATAACCTCATCCATTTTGGAACCTGTTTCTACCAAGGCAGTGGCGATGATGGTCAAAGAGCCTCCATTTTCTACATTTCGGGCAGCTCCGAAGAATCTCTTTGGCTTGTGAAGTGCATTTGCATCCACACCACCTGAGAGGATCTTTCCAGAACTTGGCACAACGGTATTGTGTGCACGTGCAAGACGTGTGATAGAGTCAAGCAGGATCACTACATCGTGACCGACTTCCACCATTCTTTTTGCTTTTTCCAGTACGATATTGGCCACTTTCACGTGACGCTCAGCTTGCTCATCGAAGGTGGAGGAGATCACTTCGGCATTTACCGAGCGAGCCATATCCGTCACTTCTTCCGGTCTTTCGTCGATCAAAAGGATCATCAAATGAACTTCCGGATGGTTTTTCGTAATCGCATTAGCGATTTGTTGAAGCAAGACAGTTTTGCCGGTCTTTGGCTGAGCTACGATCATTCCTCGCTGACCTTTTCCGATAGGAGCAAATAGATCCAGGATACGGGTAGAATAGCGATCGTGCGTGGTAGAAAGGTTTAATCTTTCTTCTGGGAAAAGAGGAGTCAGGTATTCAAAAGGAACTCGATCTCTGATTTCTTCGGTAGTTTTCCCGTTTACGGTTGCGATTTTCAGCAGGGCAAAATATTTCTCACCTTCTTTTGGAGGACGGATAGAGCCTTTGATATGGTCACCGGTTTTGAGTCCGAAAAGTTTTACCTGAGAAGGCGATACATAGATATCGTCAGGAGATGCCAGATAATTGTAATCTAATGAGCGAAGGAAACCATATCCTTCCTGCATCATCTCCAATACACCTTCATTGTCAATGACACCATCGAATTCCCGAGGGCTTACGAAAGGCTTTCTTCTGTTTGGATTTGAAACGGTCTCCGCTGCAGGCATCATTACTTCATCCTGAGTCTTGAAATTTCTTCTTTTCGGAAGTTCAATCTCGGATTCCTGACGGATCTGTGGTTGATTTTCATAGGGAGATTCAGCTTTCGGGGTTTCTTCCTGGCTGACTTCTTCAAATACTTTTTTCCTTGGTCTGAAAGTTTTCGGCTCTTCACCATCTATGACGGGCTGGCTTATACTTTTTTCAACGATTTCAACTTTTTCGGGCCTCTCGACTTTTTCCGGTCTTTCGGGACGAGGTTCTCTTTTCGCCTTCCACTCTGGTTTTGGAACGTAGAGTTTTGGCTCATCTGATGGTGCCGTTTCGGCAGGAGAAGGTGTAACTTCCGCTACCAGAGGTATTTCAGTTACGTTTTGTCTTTTGAATTTAGGCTTGAATTCAGCTTCCTCTTTGGGAATTTCAGAGGTGGTTTGGGGAATTTCCGGGGTTTTTTCAGGAGTTGATTCCTGCACTTCTGCAAGTGAAGGTTTTTTCTTTGGCAAGGCCTGCTCGGGGGTAATGGCCTGCAGGTCGAGAATCGCGTAGACGAGTTCGTCTTTTTTGAGAGACTTATGGTTTTTTACACCCAGCTCCTCAGCGATTTCCTTCAGTTCAGATAAAAGCCTGATTCTGAGTTCTTCTATGTTGTACATAAAGAGGGAATGAAATAAATAAGATGTGGTAAAATGCGGTTTTTGGGAACGTGGATGATTTTCTGAGCAAAAAAAATTCTGCAGGAAAAACTCAAGTCAAAGTGGGCTGACTTGTTCATTCACGGTGATAACGCAATATTAAAGGATGTGAATGGATTAAGCAAATTTTTATTTTGTCTAAGCGGGTTGATGCCCAATGGTTTTGAGTTAATGCAGAAGCTGTCTCAGAATCGTTAATGACTTCCATGGTCCCGGATTTTCAAGATGCTGGCTGTAGAAATCCAACAAGTGATCCAGGATTTTTCTGCGCAGAAGAAGGGGAACCGAGCTACCGCAACCGTAGGATTCTTCCATCAGGCTTTGAATGTAATCTTCAGCCATCTTTAATTCTTCCTGAGTGAAGGGTTGGGAGCGACTTTCTATCAGGAACCCGGTTGATTCCTCCGGGGCGAACCCGAGAAATCTGGCTTGCTCAATAAGAAAAACCAAGGGAAATTGACTCAACCCCACCTCCTTACTGTCCAGATGACAGATGCTTTCCCGGAGGAAATCAAAGAGAGTTTCATTTTGGTAATTCTCATAAATTGAGCGGGAAATAACCTCGGTCATAAAAAAGGCCAATCCTGTCCGGGTAAAATCAAATGGAATTAACTGATTTGCCCGTTGTAGCCTCGCTTCTGATATTCGTTGAAGGCCTGAGTTCTCCTTATTATACACCACCAGATCCAGTAAGGTCATGGGTTGATACAGGGCTATTTTTGATTTATTTCCTTGTGTCCTTACTCCGTTTACGAGGTAGGGCTTCAGTCCAAGGTCTCGGGTAAATATTTTCACAATGATGCTGCTTTCCTTGTATCGGATAGAACTTAATACGATTCCGGCAGTCTTCTTCAGCATGTTTTTGGATCAAAAATCAGGTACGATCCTCATAAAAGCATTTCCTGCATCTGGCTTCGTAGCTTTCTTTCTCTCCGAGCATCACCTTTTGTTTCGAATCCGAAAGCCGAAATGAAAAAGCTGCCAAGTCTCCGCATTTCATACAAATCGCATGAACCTTGTCCACATACTCCGCAATCGCCATGAGTCGAGGCATGGGTTCGAATGGTTTGCCTTCGAAATCCATATCCAATCCGGCCATGATTACTCGCTTGCCCTGATTTGCCAGTTTCTGAGCGACAATGACAATCTGATCATCAAAAAACTGAACCTCATCGATTCCTACTACATCACAATCTCCGCTGAGTAATAAAATATCCTCGGCAAAATTCACAGGAGTGGAGCGGATCGAATTTTCATTGTGCGAGACGACTTCCATCTCATGGTATCGCTTGTCTACTGCGGGTTTGAAAATTTCAACTTTTTGGCGGGCAATTCTGGCACGATGGAGACGCCTGATCAATTCTTCGGTTTTGCCCGAAAACATGGATCCACAGATCACCTCGATCTGACCTTTTCTGTCAGAAGATTTGTGACTACCAACGGATGGTTCTACAAACATGCCTTATTCACTGTATTGGATATGTGGGAATTTATTGATTTCGGCTACTTTAACCTGGATTTCTCCCGAATGAAGAATTGCCTGACAGGCAAGCCTTTCTCCCGGCTGAAGTCTTCCCTGGGTTGCAAAATTCAATTCACTTTCATTCAAAGGAAAGAGGTTTTCAGCACCTTTTACAACGATGATTTTGCAAGTGGTACATCGGCCTTTTTTACCGCAAGCATGCATCCAATCAATACCATTTTCATGAATTAATTCGATAACTTTACAATCAACGACATCCGAATTAATTGTGCGATTAAATAGATTTTGAATGACGATTCGGGACATTTGTTCGTTGACTTTTGTAAACATCTCTCATCAATGACAGTTCAAATTAACAGCAATTATTTAGAAAAATACGCCAAGGATTACGCAGCTAAGGTTAGCGAAAGATTTTTCTCCTCAAGGCAATTTATGACAGGACAAGACATTGTCCAGCTCACGAACAGCACTCAGGTAAATTTCTTTGTGATAAAACGTTTATTTGAGCTTTGGCAGGATGAATTGGGTAAACTGAAAAGTAATCCGTTTTTTGATTACCGGGATGTCGCAGTGCATGAGGCCTTGACTCAATTCATGAACGTACTTTCCCGAAGAATTAAGGTTGAGCGTTCACATCTTCAGCCTTTGTTGGAGTCGGCAGTCGTTCAGTCCATCATTTTGGCGACTGATCCAGTTGGCTATTATCAAAGCGAGGTCACAAAAGCGCCGTCTGGAAAAGTAAACGATTACCTCCGTGAAAATAGGAAGTATTATAAATGGCATGATAAAGCAGTTACTTTTTTGATCGATAAGGCAGGATTCGGTCATGACGATTCTGCTTATACAAGAGCCATTTCGGCTAACTATCAGGTAATTAAAGATTCACTTGAGTCGGTCAACTTGTTGTTGGCCACTTTTGGAGACATATTACCATTCAATTTGGATGCCTATTTGGAGAAAAGTGCTAAGGACGAAAAACTGATTGAGCGAATCGAGGTATTGGAGCCCAGATCTTCATTTTTTGAGAAAATCGAAGAAAATCCAATCCCTTCGATTAAAGAACATTCAGAACCGGTAGTTGAAAAAGACCCGGTTCCTCTTGTGGTTGAAACACCACCAATGAAAAGTATTGGAACCTCCGGAAAACTTAACGTAAATGAGCTCAAATCCAAATTTGCGTCTGAATCTTATAAAGGGATGAAAGGCAAAGCTATTGGAGAGCTTTCCGAAAGTCTGGCTATCAATCAGAGGTTTATGTTTACCAAAGAGCTTTTTGACGGAAACGCGGATCTGCTCAGGCACGCACTCAAATTAATTGATGGTTCTCCTTCTTTTGAGGAGGCAATTAATTTGGTAAATACCAGATATGTTGCAGAATTAGGATGGGATACAGATTCTGAAGCTTTAATTGAATTTTTGCAACTTATCTACAGGCGATTCGCCGATTGACCATCATTTGTATTAAATTAATCCATAAAAAAATATTTTTGCCCTTTTTTGTTTTTTTACCACTAATAATTTTGGAATCATAGGAAATCCTCAGTACACCATTTATCTTGGATTGAGAATAGTACTTTTTTGAAAGCCCTAATTAATCAATGAGTAAAAAATTCCGAGCGCTGAAGGATGTTACCCATGAAACTGCAGGAAGAAAATCGGTAGGTAATTCTTCGATCAATTTCACTCCTGTGCGCAAACTATCTAAAATCAGGGATTTTAAAAGAAGCTTTGAGAAATTGAGTTTCCCTCTAGGAGAATCACCTGTTAAGTCAGAAAATCAAGTTTACACCCAATCGTTTGCCCGAATTGCAAAATTCAAGAATAAGATTTATTCTAATCAATCCATGCCTTTTAACATTGGTCTGGTGTTTGTGTTTATTACTTATTATTCTTTAGACACACCCATTTTGAGTTCATAGACCCTGAATCTATTACATGAAAGGATACCTCTCGCTCAGAAAATATGTATTAAATAAGCTGAAGGCAGACTTGCCGGATCATCTTACTTATCATGGTATAGACCATACGTTGGATGTATTAAATGTCTGTAACCAATATATCCGAAGGCTGAATTTAGGAGAGGAGGAAAGATTTCTTCTTAGAATTGGTGCGGTCGTTCATGATATGGGATTTTTGAAAGGTTCCGCAAATCACGAAGAAGTAGGAGCAGGAATGGCTTCGGAATTGATGGTTAAACTTGGTATGAAGGATGCTCAAATAGAAGAGGTAAAAGGACTTGTTTTGTCCACTAAAATCCCACAAACCCCCAAAAACGAATTACAGAAAATCATTTGCGATGCGGATTTAGATTATTTAGGAAGAGATGATTATCCCGAAATCAGTCAGCGGTTATACAAAGAGTTCAAATTTATGAAGGTGATCCAAACAGATGAAGATTGGAAAAACCTTCAAATCAATTTTTTAAAGGCTCATCGTTTTCACACTCCGTTTGCAATTGCAAATAGAGCTCCCAAAAAACAATTTTGGCTAAATAAATTGCTTGGATCTTAACTGATTCTGCCCAGTTGCATCGCTCTGGAAGAATCCATTTTGATAAAGATGAACAGCAAGATTGTAAAAGACCAAAGTGAAGACCCTCCATAGCTGAAAAAAGGAAGAGGGATACCAACTACTGGAAACAATCCGATCGTCATAGCGATATTGATCATGAAGTGAAAAAGCAGAATCGAAATCGCGCAATACCCATAGATTCTTGAGAATCTGGTTTTTTGCCTTTCTGCCATTATAACCAACCGGTATAGTAAAGTCACGAAAAGAGCAATCACCACCAGACTTCCAATCCATCCAAATTCTTCTCCAAGGGTGCAAAAGATAAAATCAGTGTGTTGCTCAGGAACAAAGTCAAATTTGGTTTGTGTGCCTTCCAAGTATCCTTTACCCGAGAATCCCCCCGAACCGATCGCAATCTTTGATTGAGTAACGTTCCAGCCTACTCCGAGAGGATCAATATCAGGATTAAACAGGACCATGATACGATTTCGCTGGTGCTCCGGAAGCTTTTCCACTACAAAGTCAAGACTATAGGTATAAGCTATCAAAGCGATTCCTATTGAACTGAAAACAAGGATTTTTTGCCAGGACCTTTTTCCAAGGAAAATCAGAATGGCTATTACTGCAGCGATTCCAAGCGTCAGATAGAAATTGTTTTCAATTCCTAATGCCATCAGAGTAAGGGCAATGAATCCAAAGCCCAATACAAAATAGGACTGTGGCAAACCTTCACGGTAGAACATGACCAACATTGAAAAATAAACCATTGCTGTACCCGTATCGGGCTGCAACAGAATCAGGGCAACAGGCAAAAGCAAAACAACAAAAGCCTGCAGTTGGTATTTGGTCTTTGAAAGGTCAAAAGTTGGCCTCTCCATAAACTTGGCCAGAGCCAAGGCGGTTGCGAACTTTGCAAATTCTCCGGGTTGGATGCGAAAATCACCAAATCCTACTGAAAGAATCTGACCATTTACTTCCTTTCCCAAGAAAGGAGTGACAATAAGTAACCCAACAAAAAATAAATAGAGAATAATAGACAGATTCTCATAGAGGCGGTAATCTGCGGCCATAATTACGATAATTATCGCAATCGCAGTACCTATCCAAACCAGCTGCTTGCCGGAATTAATTGAAAAATCGAATATGCTTTTTTCAGCCTGGCCATCATATACAGCTGCGTAAATATTGAACCAGCCAATCATCACCAGTGCAAAATAGACCAGTACTGTAATCCAGTCTACTCGCTCAATATGAATATCATTTTCTTTCATTAATAAATGAAATTACCAGCTAGCACATATTCCTGAAGAGCCGGACGAGAAATTTCTCCTCTGATATATTTTTCGATCATGAGTGATGCTGTGCTTGCTGCTGCTCTTCCTCCCCAGCCTGCATTTTCCACATAGACAGCAATCGCGATGGTAGGATTATTTTTTGGTGCAAAGGCAACAAATACTGAGTGATCTTCTCCATGAGGATTTTGAGCGGTACCAGTTTTTCCGGCTATAACCAAATCCTGAATAACTGCCCGATTGGCGGTTCCGTATAGGGCTTCTGCCATTGCATTTTGGATCAAATCAAAATGCTTCGCATCTATTCCCACACTATGTTTAGTTCTGTATTGTACAGGAATTTGATTAGGGTCTCCCTCGATTGATTTGACAAGGTGAGGGGTGAAATAGAATCCTTTGTTTGCAAAAATCGCCGCAAGATTTGCCATTTGAAGAGGTGTCACCAACATTTCTCCCTGGCCGATGGAAAGGGAGTAGATCGTCGAATATTTCCAATGACCTTCCCCATAAACTTTATCGTAAAGTTTGCTTGAAGGAATTGAGCCTCCTTTTTCATTGGTCATATCTACACCCAAAGGACTTCCCAGTCCAAACTTCAATACTTTTTCTCTCCAGTCATTCAGGCCGATTTTGGTATCCTCGAAGGTATTACTTGATATTTCCCTATTGATAATCTGTCTGTAAGCCTGGTGAAAATAGGGATTACATGAATTTCGGATTGCTCCAAAAAGATCAGATGGAGAAGGGTGATTGTGACAGGCAACTAGTGATTTATTACATGCAAAAGTTGTCTCCGGAGTAAGGATTCCATCCTGAAGTCCGATTAAACTTTGAACGATTTTAAAAATGGAACCGGGAGGGTAGGTAGCCATGATCGGGCGATTGAAAAGAGGTTTACTCTCATCCCCATTCAGAGCTCTGTAATTTTTGCTGAAATCGGCTCCGGTCAGGCTGTTTGGGTCATAAAACGGTGCTGAGATCATCGCCAGAATTTCTCCGGTTTTCGGTTCAATTGCCACCACGGATCCACGCTTTCCGTTCATCAGCATTTCGCCGTATCGCTGGAGTTCCAAATGAATTGTCGAGGTGATATTACTTCCGGCGACAGAGGCTGTATCGTACTCACCATCTTTGAATGGTCCCTTGTCCACCCCACGGACATTGACCATTTTATACTTGACTCCTTTTACTCCCCGAAGTTCTTTTTCGTAGAATCTCTCCATCCCACTAAGACCCACATAGTCACCCTGCACATAATATTTGGCGGTATCCCGCTCGAGTTGGCCGGCATTGATTTCACCGATGTACCCCATTGCATGTGATGCAATCGGAAGCGGGTAGGATCTCACGGCTCGGGTCATGATGAAAAGTCCAGGATAATCAATCAGGTAATCCTGAATTCTCGCAAAATCTGTGGTTGAAATTTGTTTGATTAAAGGGGACGGTTTCACGAAGGAATATTTCCGCGCAGCCGTGTAGGATTCAATAAGTTGCTCTTTGGTGATGTCAAATATCTCAAGGAATCTCGTGGTGTCACCCACCTGGAATTCTTTAGGCACGAGCATCAGGTCAAATATCGGGTTATTGTAAACCAATAATTTTCCCGTGCGGTCATAGACCAATCCTCGATAAGGATGATCCACTACGCGTTGAATAGCGTTGCGCTCGGCTTTTTTTATGAAACTGTCATCTACTACCTGGATTAGAAATAGCTTGGTCAAAAGGACTAAACCTACCAGAAAAATGAAGATGATAATGACTACCGGTCTTTGGTCGTTCATCTGATTTCCCTCCTGCGTTTGAAGAATAATAGTTGTACAATGATAGACAATACAACTGTGAAAATCGAGGATAAAAGGCTTTTGTACACCACTCCAAAAAAGCCTCCCGATCCCCATTGGTCAGCGGTGAAAAAAACCAAAGAAAAAGCAAATATCAACGGGAATGAATAACTGGTATACCAGACAATCCCCATTTCTGGAAGGTTGGGTTTAGCCGAATCATCATACCCGCCGGTCGGACTGATCGCTTTTAACCAATACGGTCGCAAAAAACTCATAAGAGTGACTGATGCAGTATGAATTCCGATTGTATCGTAGAAAACATCTACAGCAAGTCCAAGTCCAAAACTTATCAAAATCAAAGGAACGTTAGAAATTGGAATGGGTAAATTCAAAATTCCGAGAAGGTATAAAAAGCAAAAAGCTACACCAAAAAGGGCCAGATTTTTAAGAAATATAATCTGGATCACGCCGAGGAATAAAATTAAAATGGTGTAGGAGATAAAATTTTTAAAATTCATTAACTACCTCAGATTTTATATAAAGTGAGTCAAGTTCTACGATTTGGGTGTTTTCCACTAAATACACATAATTTACTCTGCTGAAATCTGTGCTCAGGTCAATCAGAATATCCAGGTAGTTTGGATCGTCACCCTGGTTTACGCTGGAGATGATTCCTATCCGGATTCCTTCAGGAAATACTGCATTGTAGCCAGATGTCACAATCGTATCTCCTGCCTGAGCCTTGACATGCCTTGGCACATAGAGCATTTTTGCTTGTTTAGAGCTTTTTCCATCCCAGTTGACAGAACCAAAATCCTCGGTTGACTTGATTTTTGATGAAACCAGCAATCCGGTATTTAAAAGGGAAATACCAACTGAATAATTTTCAGAAACTGTTTTTACTCGCCCTACTATACCGTCCTGATTAAAGATTCCCATTCCGGGCTTGAGTCCGTCTTTGGAGCCTTTATTCAGAGTGAGATGATTCTGAGCAAAACGCAAAGAATTGCTAAATACCCTCGCTCCGGTGAATTTGAATTGAGCTTGGAAAGCAGAGTCCAATGGAATAGGCAAACTGTCTGGTACCTGCGTCAGAGATTTGATCTGCTCCAACAGACGTGCATTTTCTAGTATTAGCGTTTCATTGGCTTGCGCAAATGAAAAGAAATCCAAAACATCGGAGCGTGTTTTGAGGACAGATCCAATGACAGCATTTGAACTATTGAAAAACGCAGCACCCTGAGGAGAATTATTGGAGACAATTAATCCGATTGCCAATACTTCCAGCAAAACAAATAATAGAAAAGACCTTAGGCTGTAAAGAAATTGAAGGATGCGTAGCATTCAGGTTTTAAGTCATCAATACGGTTCGAAAGTTCTGAATATTTTTAAGTGCAGTTCCAGTGCCTCTTACCACAGCTCTAAGTGGGTCTTCTGCGATATGAATCGGCAACTTTGTTTTTTGATGTAATCTTTTGTCAAGTCCTTTCAACAATGCGCCACCTCCGGTGAGATGAATTCCATTGTCGTAGATATCTGCAGAGAGTTCCGGAGGAGCGATTTCCAATGCTTTCAATACTGCCTCTTCTATTTTGGAAACTGATTTATCCAATGCAAATGCAATTTCTGAATAAGAAACCTTGATAACTTTTGGAATACCTGTCATCAAATCTCTACCTCGGATTTCATAATCATCCGGAGCATCGTCAAGCTCAGTTAATGCCGAGCCAATGGCAATTTTAACCTTCTCGGCAGATCTTTCTCCGATGAGTAAGTTATGCTGGCGACGCATGTAATCCAGAATATCTTTAGTAAAAGTATCACCTGCTACACGGATTGACTGATCTGCAACAATTCCTGAAAGGGCAATCAATGCGATTTCAGTGGTTCCTCCTCCGATGTCCACTATCATGGATCCCATCGGCTTTTCGATATCTATCCCGATGCCAATTGCAGCTGCAATGGGCTCATAAATCATGTAAACTTCCTTCGCTCCTGCATGTTCTGCTGAGTCACGAACGGCTCTTTTTTCTACTTCTGTAATTCCGGAAGGGATACAAATCACCATTCGATGTGATTGCGGAAACAAGCCTTTTTTCTGACCGGGAATCATTTTAATCAACCCACGGATCATTTGCTCCGCTGCGTAGAAATCTGCAATTACGCCATCTTTCAAAGGTCGAATTGTCTTAATATTTTCGTGAGTTTTCTCGTGCATGTTCATTGCTTCGCGACCAACTGCCAGCACTCGGTTGTTGGTTTTGTCGATTGCAATGATAGACGGTTCATCTACCACAATTTTGTCCTTGTGAATGATTAGTGTATTTGCTGTACCTAGATCGATTGCTATATCACTTGAGAAAAAATCAAATAATCCCATTTTTCTTGATTGGTTTGCCTGTACTGGAGTTGAGAGTTTAATATACTATGCCATGCACTCATATTAAACGAGGGTCGGCAAAATTATTATCTTAATGGGAGAAATCGGAGGGAAACCTGATATTTTTTGAAAAGGATTGGAATTGGGCAATCCAGAATAATTAGTTTTTGCCAAATTGTTTGTTTCAAAAAAAATCTAATGATTTCCAAGTGGCTTGAGACTCAGCTCTGATTGTTTTTACTGTAAAATTATTTTACCTTTGTCGCGTATTCGAAAAGTTTCTGAGGGGACACCACGTCCCCTCTTTCATTATACATACTATGTCTGAATTGAAACTTACTATCGAAGAGATTGTAGAGAAGCACCTTCCGGATGAAAATCATTTCATTGTGGAGGTGAAGATGGCTGAAAAAAGCGGTAAAACACTATTAAATCTATTAATAGATTCTGATCAGGGTGTGACCATTCAAACATGCGCCAGAATAAGCAGATTAGTTTCTGAAGAATTGGAAGCAAAGGGAATGATGCCTGAGGCTTACACCATAGAGGTGTCTTCTCCAGGAGTAGATTACCCTCTCAGCAGCAAGAGACAATATTCAAAGAATATTGGGAGAGAGCTAAAAGTGAACCTCTCAGCTGACAAAGAGGTTGTGGGAAAATTGCTTGAAGTCGATAATTCCGGTATAAAAATGCTGGTTAAAAGAAAAGAAAAAGGAAAAAAAGCCACAGAGGAAGAATTAATAATTCCTTTTGAAGAAGTGAAGAAATCAATTGTACAAGTATCTTTTAAATAACTCAAATGGATGCCAAAGTCTTAATAGAATCCTTCGCAGAGTTTGCGAGATCTAAAAATGTGGATCGCCCTACCATGATCCGTATCTTGGAAGATGTGTTCAGAGCGATGATTCGTAAGAAGTTCGAAACAGACGAAAACTTCGACGTGACCATCAACGCGGATAAGGGTGACCTTGAGATTTTCCGGATCAGGGAAATAGTTGACGACAACTCTGAAGATATCTGGGATTTTGATAAAATCAGCTTGACAGACGCTCAAAAAATTGAGCCTGATTTCGAGGTAGGAGAGGAAGTTTACGAAAAGATAGAATTAGAAGAGTTTGGTAGAAGAGCTGTGCAAATGGCTCGTCAAACCTTGATTCAAAGAATAAAGGATCTTGAAAAAGACATCCTGTATAATAAATATGAGGAGCAAGTTGGCGAAATTGTCAGTGCGGAAGTCTATCAGATTCTGGGAAGAGAAATCCTTTTGATGGACAGTGAGGGAAATGAACTAATTTTGCCAAAAATCGAGCAAATCTCAAAAGACAGGTTCAGAAAAGGTGACTCTGTAAAGGCAATTGTTCATCGAGTAGACATGATGAATGGTAATCCCAAAATAATCTTGTCCAGAACTTCTCCGGTGTTCCTCGAAAGACTTTTCGAAAACGAAGTTCCCGAGGTTTACGACGGATTGATCACAATCGTGAAGATTGTAAGAGAGCCGGGAGAAAGAGCAAAAGTGGCAGTAGAGTCTTATGATGATCGTATTGATCCTGTAGGTGCCTGCGTTGGAATGAAGGGTTCCAGAATTCATGCGGTAGTTCGTGAATTACAGAATGAAAACATTGACGTAATCAATTTTACAGACAACCTGGAATTGTATGTGTCCAGAGCACTAAGTCCTGCAAAAGTTTCCTCTATTGTAGTTAACAAAGAGACCAAGCGTATTTCCGTTTTCTTAAAACCTGATCAGGTTTCCTTGGCAATCGGAAAAGGTGGTTTCAATATCAAGTTGGCCAGTAAATTGGTGGGTTATGAAATCGATGTTTTCAGAGAGCTCAACGAAAACGAAGAAGAGGATGTGGATCTCAATGAATTCTCCGATGAGATCGACAAGTGGATCATAGATGAATTGAAAAAAACCGGTTTGGATACTGCCAAAAGCGTATTGAGCCTTACCAAAGAAGATCTTACTCGCAGAACTGAGCTGGAGGAAGAGACTATAGATGAAATATTTAGAATACTCAGACAAGAATTTGATCAATAAATCGGGAGAATACCCCCGATAATTACCCTAATTTTACTTAAGATTTCGAAAGAGGTTTTTGCTTATGTCAGAAGATAAAATGATACGATTAGGCCAGATAGCCAGAAAGCTCAACGTGGGGACGGCAACCATCGTGGAGTCTATGGCTAAAAAAGGCTTTGAGGTGGAGAATAATCCGAATTCCAAGATCAGTATGGAGCAAGTTGCCATGCTTGAGAAGGAATTTAAATCTTCTGCCCTTGATAAGGAAGAGGCCTCCCACCTTTCAATAGGAAAGCGCCATGAGCCTATTTCCCTCGAGCCGGAAATGCCTAAGCAAGAAAAAACTCCCGAGCCGGTGCCTCAGGTAAAAGCCGAGCCTAAGCCCGAGCCAGTACCTGTTGTTGTTTCTGTGCAAGCCGCTCCTCCAACTCCAGCTCCTGTTCCTGCACCAGTTCCTGCACCGACACCGGAACCTGAAAAAGTATCTTCTGAATCCCCGAAACTTGAAGGGATTAAAGTATTGGGTAAAATTGATCTCAGCAAAAAACCTGCTCAGGCCCCTGCACCCAGGCACGCGCAACAAAGACCTGGTCAGAATAAGCCCCAGGGTCAAAGACCGCCGCATCCAAATCAACAAAAACCTGCTGAATCGAGACCACAACATCCAAGGCCTGAGCAAAGGTCTGCTCCCGTTCCTCAGAAACCACAAGCAAAACCTCCAGTAACCCAACCTCCTCTTCCTCCCCAAGTGAAGCAGGAAACTCCGAAGCCGACGGAGGTAGTGGGACCAGTGGAAAATCAACTGATTTCCGCAAAAGCAGATTCTCTCAAAGGACTTACAGTTCTGGGTAAAATTGAGCTTCCCGTTGATAGATCTAAAAAGAAAGGCGGGCCTGTTGCATCTTCCGATGAAAAAGGGAGAGATAAAAAGCGTCCTAGAAAACGTATTGATAAACCGGGAACTCCGCCGGCTTCTTCAGGTCCCCCTCGTCTTGCACAACCAAGACCCGGACAAATTGGTCAACAAGGTCAGGGTGGAGGTCAACAAAGGACCGGAGGAAATCAACCTCGACCTGCTGCTCAAAATAGAATTATTAAAGCTGAGCCTACTCAGAAAGAAATTCAGGATCAGATCAAGCAAACTCTCGCAAGACTGCAGAGTGGAGGATCAAAATCCGGAGCCGGAAAAAATAAAACCCGTCGGGATAAAAAAGCGGATAGAGATCGGGATACCGAAATCGAGGGCGAGGAGACTAAAATCCTTAAAGTAACTGAGTTTATCTCAGCTAATGATTTGGCAGCGTTGCTAGATGTCTCCGTCAATCAGGTAATCTCCACTTGTATGTCTCTTGGAATGTTCGTTTCGATCAACCAAAGATTGGATGCTGAGGCGATTACCATCATTGCAGATGAGTTTGGCTTTGAAGTTGAATTCACAAAGTCTATCGAAGATGATATTGTGCCGGAGGCACCAGATGCAGCGGAGGATTTGATCGAAAGAGCACCAATCGTAACTATCATGGGTCACGTTGATCACGGTAAAACTTCTTTGCTTGACTATATAAGAACCGCAAAAGTAACCGCCGGAGAAGCGGGTGGAATCACCCAGCACATCGGTGCTTATAATGTTATGACCAATACAGGTCATAAAATAGCATTCCTTGATACACCTGGTCACGAAGCGTTTACCGCGATGCGTGCTAGAGGTGCAGCCATCACAGATATAGCAATTATCGTGATTGCAGCGGATGATAGCATCATGCCTCAAACCAAAGAAGCAATCAACCACGCTCAACTTGGTGGTGTACCGATGATATTCGCAATCAATAAGGTGGATAAACCTAATTCAAAGCCTGAAAAGATAAAGGAAGAGCTTGCCAGTATGAATCTCTTGGTTGAAGACTGGGGAGGTAAATACCAATCTCAGGATATCTCGGCCAAAACAGGTCAAGGCATTGATGAGCTTTTGGAAAAAGTACTCCTTGAAGCCGAAATCCTTGAATTGAAGGCAAATCCAAACAGAAATGCCGCAGGTACAGTAGTTGAAGCATCTCTCGATAAAGGCCGTGGTTATGTATCTACTATTATGGTTCAGATAGGAACGTTGAAAGTAGGAGACATCATTCTTGCAGGCAAGCATTACGGACGTGTCAAGGCGATGTTTGATCACAAAGGCAAGAAATTAAAAGAAGCAGGACCATCTACGCCAGTTCAGGTGTTGGGTCTTAGCGGAGCTCCTCAAGCAGGAGATTTGATCAAAGTTTACGACACTGAGAGAGAGGCAAGAGAAATTGCCAACTCAAGGGAGCAGATCCAGAGAGAGCAAAGTATCCGTACTAAGAAGCATATTACCTTGGATGAAATCGGTCGCCGATTGGCGATTGGAAGTTTCAAGGAGCTTAATATCATCATCAAAGGTGACGTAGATGGTTCAGTTGAAGCACTTTCCGATTCATTGCTGAAGCTTTCTAAAGATGCGGTGAAAGTGTCTATTATCCATAAGGGTGTTGGACAAATCTCCGAATCTGACGTATTGCTTGCCTCTGCATCGGATGCGATCATCCTCGGATTCCAAGTGAGACCTTCGGCAAATGCCAAGAAACTTGCGGAGCAGGAAGAAATCGAAATCAGACATTACTCAATCATCTACGATGCAATTAACCAAATCAAGGATGCGATTGAAGGTATGCTTGAGCCAGAGTTTGAAGAAATCATTACTGGTAACATCCAGGTTCGTGAGGTATTCAAAATCACCAAAGTTGGTACCGTTGCAGGTAGTTACGTGACAGATGGATTCGTAACTCGTAAGAATAAGATCAGAGTAATCAGAGACGGTATTGTAATTCACGATGGGGATGTCGATCAATTGAAGCGATTCAAAGACGATGTGTCTGAAGTGAAAGCAGGATACGAGTGCGGTATTTCTATCAAAAACTTCAACAACATCGAAATTGGTGACACAATTGAAGGTTACGAAATGAAAGAAATCAAGCGTAAGAAATCATAATTACTTACATCTAAAGAAAAAGGAACAGCCTGGCTGTTCCTTTTTTAGTTTTACCCCATGCTACTCGCTTTACAACTGTTTTTTCAGATTCTTTTGGGAATCAGCCTATTTTGTCTTATCGCTGGGCTTTTCAAACCTGTTCTGGTCTTGTGGTTTTTGGACCGATTCAACCGATTCAAAGTAATCCAAATTTATGGCTCTGTATCTTTGATATTGACGGCATTTATATTGATTTTGGAGCTTCTTATTGACAAATAGTATGTCATTTGTGAAAAGTCAGTTTTTAAATTTCTGAATTTTTTTTAAATAATTGAATCGGAATGATGATTTTGCTCATAAAATGACTTATTTTTCGATCCATTATAAATTGACTTGAAGAAAGCACTCGCCATATTTCTATTAGCTTGTTTTGCCATCTATCATTTTGGCTACTATGCTTTCTATTTCTCCTTTGATTATCATTTAGAGAATCAATGGGCAGATCATATTTATAGTGAGAATCAAGGCGATTTGGAGGAAAGACTTTTAGAGATTCCTCTCTTGGCGCCTTATATGAGCAACCAAGATGAATTCCAACCTACAAATACCCGATTTGAAAAAGACGGTAAATACTTTCGGGCAATCAAACAACGATATCAAAACGACACACTCCAATTAGTTTATGTGGCAGATACTGCTCGTGGAGTTTTGGATAGCACTGTGAAGAAGTGGATTTCTTCTTTGACCGAAGACGGGGTGCCTCAGGATCAAAACGGTAAATCATTAGCAAAGACCTTCATCAAGGATTATATCCAGCCAGAGTTATATAATCTTGAAAAGCCTTTTGCTTTAGTTATTGACGATAAGATTGGGTTTATTTTTTCGACTTACATGAGTCCGTTTTTTCAACTTGATTCTCCGCCTCCCCAAGAGGCTTGATTTCATTATTTTCTTGATTTGACATAGCGCGCAGAAAGATTCCTTTTTCCTGTAGCGTTTTTGTTTGATCAATCTCCTTCCACTAAACAATTCATCAAAAATGAAGCTTTGATCAATTCAAAGCGGTTTTTTGATTTTGAATTGCTTCAATAAGAAGGATTTCAAGGGATCTCTATTTAAAAAATTTCAAATGAACCTAAAACTTAAATTCCTTAGCCTACTTTTGGTGGGCATGGGCATATCTATCTTAACTACTGCCCAAACTCCTCTTGACGGATTGATGATGCCGAAAGGCGACATCTGTGTCGCTGTAGTGTATGAGGACGCCAATTGGGACAAATATTGGGAGGGAACGTATCTCCGCACGAACCAAAATGTGGGCACTTTTAACAGAAAAATGGTAATGCCGATGATAGTAGGAGGGATTACTGACAAAATCAACTTAATAGTCAGCTTGCCTTATGTGAAAACTTCTGCAAGTGGAGGGCAATTAGCCGGAGTGGAGGGCCTTCAGGATTTTAGTATATCTCTCAAGGCTCAACTTGTAGAGCACACCGCGGGCAAAGGAAAACTTAAAGTCTTTTCCAACCTGAGTTTCAGCACACCGGCTTCCAATTATCTGGCAGATTATCTTCCTTTTAGTTTGGGTTTCGGCGCCAATGAACTTGGACTACGAGCAATTGGACTTTACGAATTGGACAAAGGACCTTACTTCAGAATTTCCGGAGCTTATCTTCATCGAGGCGCAACTCAAGCTGAAAGAGATTTCTATTACGAAGATGATGCTTTCTACACTTCCACTATGGATGTTCCCGATGCCCTTCATGCCCAAGCTTCTTTGGGTTCCTGGTTTTTCCAGAAGAAACTTCGGGTTGAGGCAAGTCTTACTTCATTTCGCTGTGTTTCAGGGAGTGATATCCGTGCTTACAATTCACCTCAGCCAACCAACAAAGTTGACTTCGACAGACTGGAAGGATTTGCCCAATACTATTTCAATAATGTGAAAGGCTTGGGAGTCCTCGCTTATTACAACCACATGTTTTCCGGCAGAAATATGGGGCAATTTTCTGGCTATGGCCTGGGATTGACCTATCAATTCAATGCCTTCTAAATCCAAATCAATATGAAAATACAAATACGATATCTGTTTGCTCTGATTTCTCTCGCTGCATTGAGCTATTCCTGCATGGAAGAATTGCCCACTGAACTTGAATTTAGCGGTTATGAATTTGCTGCGCTCGACAAAGATGCGGGGGAATGGAACCTCATTTTGTTTTCCAATAATGAAGAGGTAGTTATTTCCCAACCTTCGGCTGTAGGATCTCCCGGTCTCAATCAGGAATTGCAGGATGCAAAAGCTAAAATCGCTAAGGCAACTTCTTCTCAAAAAGAGGCGGTCAACTACTGGACAAATAATCCATTACTCCGTTGGAATGAAATTGCGCTGGAATTAGCAACTAAGTATAACCTCATCCCTGCGCCCAATGCAGATGGTTCTTATCCTGCACCTGATCCTGCCAAGCCTGATCAATATCCTCTTTTCCCCTATTCACATCCCCCATACACCAGTCGGATGTTGGCTTATCTAAGTGTGGCACAGTATGATGGGTTGATAATGGCTTGGCATTACAAGGAAAAATATGGCCGTCCTGCACCATATGAGCTAGATTCACAGATTAAATCGGCTTATGAGGCAAATGGTTTGAACTCCTATCCTTCAGATGGTGCTGTTGTGGCAGTGACCTCAAGAGATATTTTGACAGCCATGTTTCCGCTGGAAAAAGAATTCCTTGCAAAAATGGCTGATGAACACCTGGAATCTCTAATACTTGCAGGGATTAATGTGAATAGTGATGTCGAGGCTGGAAAACTGATAGGTAATCAGGTTGCTAAAAAAGCTCTTGCCCGTGCAGCTACTGACGGAATGAAAAATGCTCAGACCAATAAAGTCAAATCAGATTCTATAAAAAATGCTGCAATCACGCGATTTGGTTGGTCTTGGGAAAACATGGAAACCCCGCAGAGACCTGTGGGCCTTACTCCTCTTTTTGGAAAAGTGAAAATGTGGAATGTTCCTACTGTGGAAGAAGTGAGACCAATAGCTCCTCCGGCTCCAGGTTCTGCAGAATTTAATAAAGACGCAGAAGAATTGAAGCGTTTTGCCAATAATATGACGACCGAGCAACGAAGAGTTGCCAATTTCTGGAACGATGGTCTCAATTCTTACACGCCTCCGGGACATTGGAATCGATTTGCAAAAGAAACAGCAGTAAAATACAAACTTAGCCCTGTCCGTACCGCGCGCGTTTTCGCTTACATGAATATGGCGATTGTAGATGCAGGGATCAGCTGTTGGGACGCGAAGTATTATTACCATTATCCAAGACCGATTCAATCAATTCCCGGCTTTAAGACAATTCTTGGAACTCCCAATTTTCCGGCTTACACTTCCGGCCACAGTACATTTTCTGGAGCTGCTGCTGAGGTTTTATCACATTTCTTCCCTGCCGAAGCCTCTCAATATAAAAAGTGGGCTGCAGAAGCAGCAATGTCTCGCATTTATGGTGGGATCCATTACCGTTTTGACGCAGAAATTGGATTGAGTCAAGGAAAGAAAGTTGCGACTTATTCTGTTATTAGAGCCATTAAGGATGGTGCGGAAACTTTCTAAAAATAATTCACCAATTATCTATTTCAATCTCAGGTATCACTGAAAAAATAGACTCTAGAAGTAGTTCTTGAGATTTCAATTAGTCTATTCCTCTCATTGATTTGGTTGGTGGAAGTGATGGATTCAGAAGGGCAGGTTTTATAATTTCTGTAGAACCTGGAAACAGCTACATGAAGGGCGATGTCAAAGGAATTAAAAATGTTCCTATTGCTTTGTTCCGAAACTGCACTCAAAGCCTGACAGAAATTGAAAATTCAACTCCGTAAAGTAAATGGAGATACCGCTTATGCAGATTATCTGATCAATGGAGATACCGCCTGGAGAATCCCAGAAAAATTCTTGCAGTATTCAACTCTTTGTAAATAATAAAAGAAGCCAAAGTGCCTTGATCTGGACTGTGGCTTCTTTTTCCCTAGCCTCATGAAAAAAGTTTTCTATTTTGGGTTACTCGGCCTAGGTCTGTTTGAGTTTCTTAAGGTTTATCTCATCATGCCTTTTCCAGGCAGCCAAGTCTGGAATACAATTGATTTCGCCTATTTTCTCCATGAATGGAGAATCTTTTTCAGAATTGTTTTTGGACTGATGGTTTTAATTGGTCTTTTAACAACTGGAAAAAGTCTTCCAAGGTGGACATCAATCGGACTGGTGGCAGCAACATTGGGTTTGATTTATCTCTTCAACTTTAGGGTGGCGGCTGATGTCATGTTTGAGGAACCAAAAGAGCTCAGCTTTCTAAATCGGGATTCTTTTGATGAAAACGACAGTACGCTGGTAGTTGCAATTGAAAATGGGGGAGAAGCCAAAGCATATCCAATCCGATACATTGTCTATCACCATCAGGTGCGCGACACCCTCGGTGGTGAACCAGTAATGGTGACCTATTGCTCAGTCTGCAGGACAGGAAGGGTTTTTTCTCCCCTTTTGAATGGAAGGGCAGAGAATTTCCGACTTGTCGGCATGGATCATTTCAATGCAATGTTTGAAGATACTGAAACAGGAAGCTGGTGGCAGCAGGCGACAGGAGAAGCAATAACTGGTGACTTGAAAGGCCAAAAACTAGACGAAATGGAGTCCATTCAATTGACTGCAGGAGCATTTTTCAAAGCTTATCCTGACGGAAAAATCATGGCAGCCGATCCAAATTCCCTTTCTAAATATGATTCCCTGGGCAAGTTTGAAAAGGGGAAAAGCGAAAGCGAACTCACCGGCACGGACCCTTTCTCCTGGAATGAAAAATCCTGGGTTGTTGGCCTCGAACTCAATGAGCAATCCAAGGCATACGATTGGAATCAGCTCAAAAAGGAAAAATCAATCCGTGATCGGGTCGGGGAGAAAGAACTAATTCTCCTGATGAGTAAAGATTCCCAAAGTTTTGTAGCACTTCAACTTCCAGAAAAAGCTGGTTCACATCGTTGGACTGGAGACAGTTTATATTTGGATTCTGCTGCCTATTTATTTACAGGGAAATCCTTGGACCCATCCCTTCCTGACTTAATACGAGTCAAAGCTTACCAGGAATTCTGGCATAGCTGGAGGACTTTCAGGCCTGAAACTGAAAAACATAACTAATCTAAAAATGCCTTGAATGAAAAGGAAGGAGCACCTTCCCGAAATTAAAGGGCCGGGCCAATCGAAAAACTATTGGTCATCAGGAACACAATCAGCTTAATAAAAAGCGGAATGAAAAAAATTAAATAATCATAGAGCTATAATAAATATTATGATTATCCGCAATTCTGCCAGTAAGGTGAAAATGAGGTGAGAAAATGGCGGATAATCGTCCACAGACTACGGTCGACTGACCACAGTTGCTGCTTTTGAACTTC
>VFKK01000249.1 GCA_009885605.1 Cyclobacteriaceae bacterium
CAAAATTCCTGACTCACTCCCACTAAGGTCAGTTTATCACAGACCCTTAAAAAAAGTCAAAAAAAAACCTGCCAATTGGCAGGTTTCATTGGGTACTTAAACACTAGATTACTTAGGCATCAAAACTGAATCCACTACGTGGATCACACCGTTGCTACCTGCAAGGTCAGCAGCAGTTACGTTTGCGCCATTGATCATTACTTTACCGTCTTTGATAGACACTTTCAAGTCCTGGCCGTTCAAAGTTTTTACAATTTGACCATCTGTCAAGTCAGCAGCCATTACATTACCTGCTACTACGTGGTAAGTCAAAATACCTGTAAGCTTCTCTTTGTTTTCCGGCTTCAACAGATTGTCAACTGTTCCAGCAGGAAGTGCTGCGAAAGCTGCATTAGTTGGAGCGAAGATAGTGAAAGGACCTGTTCCACTTAAAGTCTCAACAAGACCTGCAGCAGTAACAGCAGCCACTAAAGTAGTGTGATCAGGAGATCCAATTGCAATGTCAACAACTGTCTTTGGAGCCTCTACTACTACCTCTTCAACAGGAGCTTCTACTACTACTTCTGCCTCTTTTGGTGCATTGTTGCAAGAAACTACGAATGATGTTGCGATAGTAGCAATTGCAAGGGATAAAATTCTTAAATTTTTCATTGTGATTTGTGGTTTGGATAAATGTTTTGGATGAAACACCTGACTCTTAATAATGTTTTGAACGAATGAGAAATAATTGATAATTGCCAAATAAAATCCATTCAAACGAAGATAGAACCTTACTTTTCATAGTCTGTTCACGCCGAAAATTCCAGCCAAACTTGCTTAAACCTCCTAAAAACACCTTAATTTAGGTTTTGAAGATTCTGGCAAGGACAGATTGGGTAATTGATAGGCGAAATGGGGTAAAAAGCTCTCAGCTTAGCTATCCTGATTTTAAAGAAGCCAAGCCTTTCACCGAACAGGTGAGTGAAATTTTAGTAAAATCAGAGTCTTCTATAGGCTTTTTCAACCAAGCATCGTAGATCCCTTTCATTTGGGTTGCCATTAAAATAGCCGGAATAAAAGCCAAATAATTCTTTTAACCAAGACCTATTCTTACATGCAAAAAGCTACTTCCAACAATTCAACGATTCCAGTTGATCTCTCCGACTTCTCCCCGAATCTGCTGCAATTTTTAAATAAAGGAATAGTGTGTCTGTTCACTATCTAATCATTTCATTTAGGTCCTTGGAAAGACTAACTCCCCTCAATATTTAATAGATTTACAGTAAGAAAAAGGTTTGATTCATCACTTACTTTTCATCCCTTGGAAACATACCTGATTGATACTGATTCCTTCCAACTCACCCAAGGTGATTTCATCATCCGCCTCTTGGTGGCCATGGGAATCGGGGCCATCATCGGAATGCAGCGAGAGCATGCTGCATTGACTAAAAAAGCACCTGGTTTTGCAGGGATCCGAACTTTCATTTTTGTGGTACTTCTCGGATTCATGGCCGGATTGACTTATTACATGCTTTCACCTTTAGTGTACTTTGGGATCCTTCTCTCTGTAGCCATCGTGACCGGGGCTTCCTACTGGATCACAGCTATGAAAGGTGACATTGGCGCAACCACAGAATTTACTGCATTAATAGGGTTTGTGTTGGGGACGATGGCTTTCCTTGGGATTGTCGAACTCAGCCTGATGATTACTGTACTGGTAGTGGTCATACTTTCTGCAAAGTTCAAACTGCAGGAAGTCGTCGGTAAAATCACGACCCTCGAACTCTATGATTTCATCCGGTTTGTAGTTCTGGCGCTTTTGATTTTTCCTTTTCTTCCTGACGAAACCTTCGGTCCATACGACGTTCTGAATCCTCGTGAAATTGGCTGGGTAATCATTTTGACTTCCGGATTGGGGCTGGTTGGTTATGTCTTGATGAAGTATCTGGGAACAAAAAAAGGAATTCTTCTGAGCGGAATAATCGGAGGACTGGTTTCCAGCACTGCTACTACCTGGGTTTTTGCCAAAAAAAGCAAAGAAAGCGAAGCCCTCTCGCATAACTGCGCCACCGCTATTTTAGCAGCTTCTTCCATCATGGTCATCCGGGTTCTCATTTGGACTTTTATCTTCAATAAATCCCTTTTCAACGAATTGTTTTTTCTCATCTTTTTAGTCTTCCTGGCTGCAATTGGAGTTACGCTATTCCTGTATTTCACCAAAGGGAAAAAGGAGATTTTTGACACCGAAATCCCAAAAGGCAAGCCGTTGGACTTGGTCGGCGCTTTAGTTTTTGGACTGATCTACACCGCTATTTTACTGGTGGTAAGTTATGCAAACGAAAATCTGGGAGAGCGTGGAATCCTGATTTCCAGTGCAGTTGCGGGCCTGTCTGATATTGATGCGATCACGATTTCTGTTTCCAAATTAGCAGGTGTCCGACTCGATTTATCCATCGCTTCCATCGCCGTCTTGATTGCAACAATTTCAAATACCCTTGTCAAATTGGGAATAGGAATCTGGGCAGGAAGTCAGACTTTGAGAAAAGACTTATTTCTGGGGTATGGGGTTATTTTCATTGCAGCAGTGCTGGCCCTACTTTTACTCTGAGAAATTCAGGTCCTACTGAATCGGATTGAATCTTTCCTTCGGAAGAGTAGAACTTGGAGCCTTATTTCTTGCCACGATCATGGGTATGATGGTTTCGACGGATGGCAAATCCAATTGGTACAAAGGCGTGCAGCTGATTGTGATTTATCTGAATATCGGG